>CANGTR010000001.1 GCA_947456855.1 Sphingobacteriia bacterium
TTATCTCCTATCTCTTATCTCCTATCTCTTATCTCCTATCTCTTATCTCCTATCTCTTATCTCCTATCTCTTATCTCCTATCTCTTATCTCTTCTTCCTTATCTCCTAATTCTAACAGCGTTAGCATGCGCCTGCAAACCTTCCGCTTCAGCCATGAGCTCAACAGCACCAGCTATATTATCCAATCCTTGCTTGGATAATTCTTGGAAGGTGATTTTCTTTACAAAACTATCAACACTTACACCACTATAAGCTTTTGCATAACCATTGGTAGGCAATGTATGATTGGTTCCACTTGCATAATCGCCCACCGACTCAGGAGAATAATTACCAATAAATACTGATCCAGCATTAATAATGTTATCGGCGATAACTGAAGCATTTGTGCAAGCTATAATCAAATGTTCGGCAGCATATTCATTTACTAAATCAATGGCTTCCTGCATTTCACTTACAACAATGGCTTTACTGTTTAAGAGTGCTTTTGTTGCCATTTCTTTTCTTGGCAAAGCTTCTAATTGCTTCTCTAGTTCAATATTTACTTTTTCAACCAATGCTATTGAATTACTAATTAACAAAACCTGGCTGTCCGAACCATGCTCTGCCTGACTTAACAAATCAGCAGCAACAAATGCTGGTTCTGCCGAATCGTCTGCTAATACGCATACTTCAGAAGGGCCAGCTGGCATATCTATAGCTACACCCTCCTGTTGAATAATTTGTTTTGCTGCTGTTACGTATTGATTACCAGGACCAAATATTTTATTTACTTGAGGTATCGTTTCAGTTCCAAAAGCCATAGCAGCAATAGCTTGAACACCGCCAACCTTATAGATTTTTTTAATTCCAACCAATTGTGCAGTATATAAAATCGCAGGATGAAGTTGTCCATTTTTATCTGGCGGCGAACACAATACAATTTCTTTACAACCTGCAATTGATGCAGGTATTCCCAACATCAAAATTGTGGAGAATAAAGGAGCAGAGCCACCCGGAATATACAATCCCACTTTTTCAATACCTACTGATTTTCTCCAGCAAGTAATTCCTGGCATGGTTTCAATTATTTCAGGTGTAGCTATTTGTTTTTCATGAAAACTACTAATATTTTTTGCAGCCAATTGAATAGCCTCTTTCAGTTCATTAGAAATCTGTTTGCTGGCATTTTCAATTTCTGAATAAAGAACTTGATTGTTTTCTATGGCAACTCCATCAAATTGCTTGGTATATTGTTTGATGGCCAAGTCCCCATTCAATTTAACCGCATTCAAAATCAAACCAACTTGCTCTCTTAAAGCACTATTGTCTAATGCAGGTCTTTTAAGTAGTTCAATCCATGTTGCTCTTGGTTGATTAATATAGATTCTCATTCTTGCTTATTTCATTTAAAATGGTAAAACATGATCAAATAATCATTTTTTCGATTGGCACTACCAATATCCCCTGAGCACCAGCAGCTTTTAATTGTTCAATTATATCCCAAAATTCATTCTCATTCAATACACTGTGTACACTACTCCACCCTTCTTCTGCCAAAGGCAATACAGTAGGGCTTTTCATTCCTGGCAAAAGCCCTATGATCTCTTGTAATTTATCATTGGGTGCATTGAGTAAAATGTATTTATTATTCTTTGCTTTTTTAACGGATTGAATACGAAACAACAACCGCTCTAATAGAATTGTTTTATCGGCATCAATTTCATTATTCTTAATCAATACAGCTTGGGATTGTAAAATAACTTCAGCTTCTTTAAGCCCATTCATAAACAAAGTGGATCCACTACTTACCAAATCGCAAATAGCATCAGCCAATCCTATACCTGGAGCAATTTCCACACTTCCACTGATCTCATGAATTTCTGCATTCACATTATTGGATTTCAAAAAATCGGCAACAATAACCGGATAACTGGTAGCAATTTTTTTTCCTTCCAAAAATTGGATGCCAGTATATTGTTCATTTCGTTGAACTGCAATACTTAATCTACATTTACCAAAACCCAATTTTTCGGTAATCTCCAGTTTTTTTTGTTTTTCAAAAACTACGTTTTCCCCCACAAATCCAATATCAGCAACCCCGTCTTCAACATATTGAGGAATATCGTCGTCGCGAAGAAAAAATACTTCAATAGGGAAATTGGCAGCTTCTGCCTTTAGTTTGTTTACCCCATTACTGATATCAATGCCACATTCTTTCAACAGTTTAATGGAATCGTCGTGTAAACGGCCAGATTTCTGAATAGCTAGCTTTAGTTTGGTTGTATTTTCTGTTTTGATCATAGTCATAAAATAAAAAAGCCTACCTATTGGTAAGCTTACTGATTTGTATAATATTCATACACACCAAGGCTTACCCAATGGGCAAGTAATGATGATGGATATGGGTGTTTTTATTCATTTTGATAAGCGAAGCTACAATCAAACCTTAAATTCAACAAATTATTTTCACCCGTTCGTCCAATCAGTACTCGTTTTTTTTGATTTATGATTACTTTAGGGTTTAGAATCATTTGCTATTTTCCAAAAAAGATTGTTTTAATGGCAATTTATAAGGAATAGATGATAACATATATCAAAAAAATGGAGATAGCATATGTTAGGGTCTTTCAATTATTTTTATTCATAAATAAAACAAACATGCAAAAACTAAAATTCATTCTACTTCTTTGGATTGCCTTGCTTTCCATCGCAACAATGAAAGCACAAGAGTCGGCAACGTATATGACACCGCCAAAAGACATCGCAGACTTATTATTGGCCAAACCAACCCCTGGGGTTAGCGTAGATGGCAAAGCTGACTGGATGTTATTAAGCGAGAGAAATTCTTACCCAACTGTAGAAGAATTGGGTCAACCAGAATTTAAAGTTGCCGGACTTAGATTAAATCCAAATAACTTTTCACCTAGTCGACAAAATTTTGTGAATAATTTTTTATTGAAGCGAATCAAAGAAGGCAAAGAATATAAAATAACAGGATTACCAGCTAACTTATTAGCAGGCAATGTAAGCTGGAGTCCATCAGAAACAAAAATTGCATTTACCCATACATCTGGCAATCAAGTTGATTTATATCTAATTGACGTGGCTACACAAAAAGCAACAAGAATTAATAAGAAAGCCGTTAATACAGTTTTGGGCAATCCTTATACATGGGTTGATGATAATACCATTTTGTATAAAGCAACTGTAAATATTGGCGTTAATGCACCAAAAAAGCCCATCACACCTAAAGGACCAACGGTTCAACAAAATTTAGGAAAAGCTGCTCCTAGCCCAACATTTCAAGACTTAATAAAAAGCCCTTATGATGAAGCAATATTTGAATTTTACGCAACAGCCCAATTGATCCAACATAAAAATGGAGTTGAAACCAATATTGGCAAACCAAGTATTTTAAGCAGCTTTATTTTATCTCCTGATAAAAAATACATGATGCTAAGACAAATTCAAAAGCCATTTTCCTATTTGGTTACAGCTAATGGATTTCCTTCAATTGTAAGTATCACCGATTTAAGCGGAAAAATTGTAAAAGTATTGGCTGAACTTCCATCCTCGGAAGGAACACCTTCTGGTTACGATAATACCCAGAATGTTCCAAGAGCATTTGATTGGAGAGATGATGAAGCTGCTACCATTACTTGGGCAATGCCTTTGGATAGTGGTTTAATAAAGAAACAAGTAGAATACCATGATGCAGTGTATGCTTTAAGTGCACCTTTTACTGGTTCACCAAAAGAGTTATTTAAAACCAAAATGCGTTATTCAGGAACCAGTTGGGGAAATGAAACATTGGCATTGGTACAAGAAGTTTCTAGAACCAAGCAAACGGGTAGAATTAGCCGTTATAATAGCACAACAAGTACTTTAGAATTGTTATACGAGCGCAATCAAACAGATGCATACAACAACCCAGGAACACCAGTTACTGCAAAAAATAGTTTTGGAAGAAATGTGATTGTTACTGTAGACAATGGCAGAAAGATGCTAATGAATAACACAACAGGTTCTTCTCCAAAAGGTGATTTGCCATTCTTAGCTAAGTTTGATTTAACCACAAAACAAAATGAAATTATTTGGAGAGCATCTGAAGGAAGCTTTGAATCAATTACAGAAGTATTGGATGCCAATAAACTTACTTTGATAAGTAGAAAAGAATCTCAAAAAGATGTTCCTAATTATTATGTAAAAGATTTAATGCTTCGCATTGCAGATAGACCTATCACCAATTTTACCAACCCGTATCCAGCACTTGAAGGGGTAAGCAAAGAAAAAGTAAAATACAAAAGAGCAGATGGAGTAGACTTAACAGGAGATTTATATTTACCAAAAGGATACAATAAAGAAAAAGATGGTCCATTGCCTTTGATTATGTGGGCTTATCCTCGTGAATTTAATTCTGCAGCAGATGCAGCTCAGGTTAGAGGTAGCAAAGACAGATTTACAAGTTTGAGTTGGGGCACACCAATATATTATGTTACCCAAGGATATGCTGTTTTAGAAAATGCCGAAATGCCGATTGTAGCTGCTAGTGCCGACAAAAAACCAAATGATGATTTTGTTGCCCAATTAAAATTGAATGCAGAAGCAGCCATTAATTATTTAAGCAGTATGGGTGTAGCAGATAAAAACAGAGTTGCCGTAGGCGGTCATAGTTATGGTGCATTCATGACAGCTAATTTATTGGCACATACTAAATTGTTTAAAGCAGGTATTGCTCGCAGTGGTGCTTACAATAGAACATTTACTCCTTTTGGATTTCAAAATGAAGACAGAACATATTGGCAAGCTCCTCAATTGTATTACGAAATGAGTCCATTTAGCTATGCAGATAAAATCAAGACCCCAATTTTATTGATTCATGGAGAAATGGATGACAACACCGGAACTTTCCCAATCAATTCAGAGCGTTTATTCGCAGCCATTAAAGGAAATGGAGGAACAGTGCGTTTTGTATATCTTCCATATGAGGCTCATGGATACAGAGGCAAAGAGAATTTACTTCATTTACTATGGGAACAATTTCAGTGGGTAGAGAAGTATGTAAAGAATGCGAAATAAGTAATACAGTAAAATAAAGTCAAGATAAAATTAAACCGCATCGACAAAGCTCGCAATTCGGATGCAGTTGCGCTTTATTGATGCGGTTTATATTTAATTCAACCCACACAATTCGTCTAAAGGTTGCTTATTTGCTGGGGCTTATTTGATTGTAATTATTGTATCACAGAAAAATTGGTTCTACACTTCATTCATTGCATGCGTAATTAAAGAGGCTCGCTTTGTTTGATAAATAGTTAGTGTAACATACAAAAGCTTTAGCGTTCCCTTACTTTTTCAACTTGCAATTCTTTCCATGGGGTTGAACCATCTTCTTTTCTTGTAAATAGGTATTCAGATGAAGAAGCAATCACTATTTCTGCAGTGGTATAAACCTTACAACCTTCCAATAAATGCCCACCAATTGTTTTACCCGTAGAATCTGCAACTGCAATATGTAAATGAGATCCGTTAGTAGACAATGTGCCCACTAAACTTACTATTTCGAAATGGCCAATCCCCTTACTGCCATTGGTCTGATTAGCATATCGCATATGATACGCTGTTAAACTTCCCACACAGGTAACCATCCAGCCTGCTTTAATTGAGTGTTCTTTTACCAATGAATCGAGGGAAAGTTTTAAATCTGCACCAGGTTTTAATCTAAAAGCAATTGGGTTGCTCATATTATTGGATTTACATGAGATAATAAAAGAAATACTAATAATGAATAACCATTTTTGCATACAAGATATAAATTGATCTGTGAAGATAACACCTCCTAATCACTATAGCAATATTTGTAATTGAACAGTTGACATCTGCGCTACCTAAAATCATTTTTTTTATCATTGCTAGTGAATTAAGAAAAAAGCTAGGACTGAGATATGGCCTCGGATGAAATAAAGGAATTTAATGGGTCTGGAAAAAATTAATTCTTTCTAGGCAATGGAATAGGCTTCAACATTTGTGATTCCCAAATAGCATACTGTTCCTTTAGTTGAGTAAAAATAGTTGCATACTGCATTTTAACATTATAATCTTCAAATGGATCTGTTTTTAAATTAAATAGATACTCTTCTTTTTCTGTTTGCAAATATTTCCAATCACCTGACCGAATGGATTTTTGTTGATTACGTTGAAATACACGCCAATAAAAAGTTCTGGGAATCGGCAATTTTTTTTTGCTCAAAAGAGGCAATAAGTTTATCCCGTCCATTGGAAATCGAGTATCTTGAACAGCTCCAGCTACCCATAAAAATGTTGCTGTAAAATCCATATGAATAGTTGGCTGATCTGAGACAATTCCTGCTTTTATCTTTTTAGGCCAAACAAGAATAGCTGGTTCACGGATTCCCCCTTCCCATAAAACAAATTTCTTTTCTTTGAATCCACCCATATCCGAAAAACGCTCTCCCCCATTGTCACTGGTAAAAACAATCAAGGTGTTTTCAGCTTGTCCAGATTCTTTTACTGCAGCTAAAATTTTTCCAACCGCTACATCTAAACTTTCAATCATGGCTTTATAAATTTCAATAGAGCCGCCTTGCTTAGATTCTTTTCCACCCAAAGGATATGCGGCTGCCCCAGGGGCTTGCCATGGCCAATGAGGCGCATTGAATTGTACACTTAAAAAATAAGGTAGATCATGTTTATGCTGAATAATACTTACTGCTCTTTCTGCAAATAAATCAGTTAAATAACCTTCTTGCTTCACTTGTTTTTCATTTTCATAAAGGTCCATATTGCCATTCGGATCTGTATGACTAACATAATCTACCCCACCACCATGATACCCAAAAAAAGAATCGAAACCATTTGCATTGGGGCTATATTTTGATGTAAATCCTAAATGCCATTTTCCAATCAAATGAGTTGTGTAACCTGCTTGTTTTATTAAATTTGGCAATGATGGTGTTTCGGCACTAAGTCCAACCAAACTATCGCTAGTTATCCAATCCAATGGTTCATATAAACCAACCGTTGTTCTTGCTGGATATCGGCCTGTCATAAACGCAGTTCTGCTTGGTGTGCAAACAGGAGCCGCAGTATAAGCTTGAGTGAGTTTTAGTCCTTCCCTAGCCATTTGATCTATAGAAGGGGTTTTATTGATTGTACTTCCATAACAACCTAAATCAGCATAGCCCATATCATCCACCATAATAAAAATGATATTGGGTTTTTTCTGAGCAAATAAAAAAACACCACTGAATAAGAAAATACAAACAATGGATAAAGGAAAAAATTTGCTGCTCATACTTCGCAATTATGATGATTGATAAATTTCTTTACGCTTTAATTGCCCATCTAAATTTAGTAGATTTTGCCCTCTGATTGCTATTGATTTCCTCGATAGAGGGCCTAATTGGTTCTTCAGCAATTTCACTGTACAACCCTTCTCTAAAAAAAGTTTGAAATGATTTTTTTACCCTTCTATCTTCTCCTGAATGAAATGAAAGTATAGCAACCCTAGCTCCAGGTGCAAGTATATCCGGCAATTTTGAAAGAAACTTATCCAATACTTCAAACTCTTTGTTTACTTCTATTCGTAAAGCCTGAAAACAACGTTGACATGATTTTCTGATTTCTTCTTTTTTGGTAGCTGCATGTAGATTAACCAATACGTCTTGTATTACCTCTTTTAATTGAGCAGTTGTTTCAATAAATTCTCCTCCATTCATTTTTTCAACAATTGCAGCAGCAATTTTTGTCGCATGTGGTTCGTCGGAATTTTCAATAAAAATTTCCTTTAATTGTTCTTGTGAACATTTTTTTAAAAATGCAGCAGCAGATTTACCTGTTGAAGGATTTAAACGAAGATCCAATGGACCGTCAAGTTTTAAAGAAAATCCTCTTTCCGGATTGTCAATTTGCATAGAAGAAACCCCTAAATCAGCCAATACAAAATTCAAAGGACCTGATTGATAAAAAATTTGGTCAATATCTGAGAAATTCATTTTTTGAAGTACCAATGAATCTTCCCCATATCCTAGATCTTGCAATCTTTTTCTTGTTTTTGGCAATTCAATTGGATCAACATCAATTCCATATAATTTACCCCCTGGCATCAACTGTTTTAGCATTGTCAAACTATGTCCTCCATAACCAACAGTTACGTCTAAGCCTATTTGACCTGGTTGTATCTGCAAAAAATCCATGATCTCCTTAACACAGATTGAAATATGCATACCTGCAGGAGTTTTGCCTTGTTTGATTAGTTTAGCTATATCCTCCCCGTATTTTTGAGGTTGTAATTCTTTGTACTTTTCCTTAAATCCTTTGGGATGTGTGCCTTTATAGCGTTCTCTTCTTGGTGGCTTTGAATTGGAATCGACCATAATATAAAAGTAATCACTTAAATACAATAAAAAGAAATCAGGGTTGAAACTATAGAAAATAGACTATAAAATAGCTATATTTGCGCCCTAGAAAGGCTAGAAAAACAACCAGCATATGACCCAAATTGAAGCTAATAACCTCTGTAAGAAGATTTTAAAAGAGTTTGACCCCAATAATGTTGCTAAAGAAAATAGCATCAATGATTTAAAAACACTTCGTGGTCATTTCTTAGCTATCGAAGACCCTATGCTTACTAAAACAGTACGTTTAGCATATGAGTATTTATCCAATAACGATTCATTTGATATTGCGATTGCAGACTTTGAGCCAACAGAAGAACAAAGCACTTTTGAATACTTCGTGGAATTACTAATGAATTATGAACATCCTTTCAATCGCCAAGAGTTACAAGAATTCAAAACCGCGTTGGAACAAGCTTAATTTATAGTTACCACTACTTTCCCCTTGGTTCTTTTTGATTCTACTCGGGACTGAGCATTAACGATATCTGTAAATGGATATATTGAATCGATGATTGGTTTCAATTTATCCAATTCTATTAGCTTTTTGATCCATTCTAATTGATGATATTTAGATTGAACAATTACCAAAGCTGCTTTCTGATTGGAAAATGGATTGATAAAAAATTGACGCCATAACAATCGCTTACTTGGCACTGTAGAAATATAAACTCCCTTTTTAGACAAAAGATTTTTTACTGATTGAAATGACTGATTGCCAAACACATCAAAGTATATATCGTATTGCGTTTTTGTAACTGTTTTATCTGCATAATCCAATGAAAAATCTGCTCCTAATGATTTACACAAATCAAAATTAGCTGGCGAAGTCAATGTGGTTACTATAGCTCCAAATGATTTTGCTATTTGGATAGCCATTGTTCCTACTCCACCAGAAGCGCCATTGATACAAACATGAAACCCTTCTTTAATTTTTCCAATATCCCTTAAGGCCTGCAACGCTGTTTGAGCAACCAAGGGAATGGAAGCAGCATCAGTTAATTCAATGTTTTTTGGCGCATGACTTATTTCGTTTTTACCAACGGCAACAAATTCGGCAAATGTTTTACCAGCCCATCCATTCACCATACCAAAAACGGCATCTCCTTTTTGAAATGCCGAAATATTAGATTGTTCTACAATTCCGGAATAATCAAACCCTACTCCCATTGGAAATCGAGATCCAGTTAGGGCTTTGTATCGTCCCTTTCTAATAAAAGTATCTTTCGGATTTACCGATGCAGCTACAACCCTAACCAATACTTCCTGTTCTTTTATCGATGGGATAGACAGATCAACAATATCAAGTTGGTCGGTTTTACCAAAACCTTTAATGATGGCTTTTTTCAAATGCTGTATGTGGTTTTATGTATTTATGTTGATCAATAATTTAAAAATACTTCCCTTCACCAATTGCAAAAGGAAGTATTTTGTTATTATTCATCGCCAATCACAACAATAAGTAATTAAAAGTATCTCTCAACTCCTATCTTATATCTTATATCTCCTATCTTATATCTCCTATCTCTTATCTCTCAATAACCTAACCCCATATCCCTCCCCTTCATCACAGCAGGCACACCTTCTGCAAGCCACTTTGCAGGTTTATCTCCTTTCAATAAATAATCAAAGAATTGTTGCTCACGAATTTGAATATCCTTTCTATTTCTGCGTTCCACTAAATTATGGGCCTCGTTATTGTAATTGAGCATCCAAACTGGCTTACCCAATCTACGCAATGCAGTAAACATTTCAATACCTTGGTACCAAGGCACAGCATCATCTGCATCATTGGCCATGATAACCACTGGAGTTTTAACTTTAGGGAAATAAAACAGTGGAGAATTCTCTAAGTATAAATTGGTTTTCTCCCACAAACTTGCTCCGATTCTACTTTGGGTTTTTTCATATTGAAACTGTCTGTTTAAACCAGTACCCCATCTTATTCCACCATAAGCACTTGTCATATTAGCTACAGGAGCGCCTGCCCAAGCTGCTGCATATAAATTGGTACGTGTAATTAAATGGGCAATTTGATACCCTCCCCAACTTTGTCCTTGCAAGCCCAACTTGGTACTATCAACATATCCTTTTGCAACCAATGCTCTTGTACCACTTACGATATAATCATATGCACCTTGTCCTGGATAGCCCGTTTTGTACCAGATATCTGGAACAAAAACAATATAGCCTCTGCTTACAAAAAATGAAATATTTAATCTAGAAGGTGTAGGCGAAGGTGGTTGATAACCAAACAATCCATCACTACTGCGTTCATAGAAATAGGCAATCATTGGATACTTCTTTTTTGGATCAAAATCTTCAGGCTTGTAAACAATGCCTTCAGCTTCTCTCCCTGCATAAGACTTCCATTTAAACAATTCAGCTGTTCCCCAATTATAATTGGCTTGTTGAGGATTGGGCTGATACAAAGAAAGTCCTACAGCTATTTCTTTCTTTCCATTTACAGTTTCGGCATCAACAGAAGTAACAATTTTAATATCGGCACTACGCTGATAGGTTTCTGAGCTATAACTCAATACCATGGCATCTTTTGCTTTAATTGCATTGGCAATACGAACAGGATAAGTATGTGTTAATCCTGCAGGTAATTCAAATACATTGCCCATGGTATAATACTTCAATCCACTTCCCTTATCCGTTTCATTAAAAATGGATAACAACATTAATTGATTGGGCTTTATTACGCGCTCTTCTCTATTTAAAACGATATTTCTAAAAGTGTAATTATTTTTTCTTCCCAATCCCTTTGTTACACAATCAGAAGCAGCAGCTCCAGTTGGATCTAGCTTCCAGATATCAAACTGATCATATACCAAAACATGTGTGTCATTTTCCATCCATCCCGCAATACCGTAAGGATTGGGATCATCTGGCACATCATTGTCTACATCATAAAAAGGATTTTTAACATCTTTTCCTAATGCATTTATTTTTTGATCTGTTGAATTGTAAGCAAAGTATTGACGTTTTACATCGTCATACATCATCAAATATTTTCCAGTTGATGAAGGAGATACATTCCCCTTAAAATCTTTTACAATTATTTTGCGGGCTCCTGTTTCTGGATTAATCTCATAGATATCATTGAAACCATTACCCATCCATTGTGTAGCAATTCGTTTTCCTTCATCGCTAGCCCCATAAAATACAGCACCATCACCATCATTGGATTGAATGATATTCCTAAAAGCCAACCCACCCAATTGTACCACCAATTTTGAATTAAAATCGTATCGTGCAACATGCGCTCTTGCTAATTCTTGATTAAGATTGCGCAATTGTACTGGTTGTAAATAATCGTCTTTATGATTCCAAACATCTACACTTACTCTATCAAATTCAGGTGTAAGCGTATCTTTCACAGGTAAGATTGGTGCAGTTCCAAAAAACAAACGCTTTCCAGTTTTACTAAATGCAATGACTTGTCCATTATCACTCACCATCCAATTATTAGGAACGCCTTTGGTATTTTTATCTACAATCATTAATGCACTATCTAGACCTTCAGAATGATAATACAACTTATAAAATTTCTGTAATGACTTTGAACTACTATCTCTTTCAGCCACAAATGCCAATTGCCTTCCCGACTCATCCATACGATAGCTCTTTGCATCGTTAAAGCCAGTAAGAATTGTTGCAGCGTTTCCAGAAGAGAGATCTACTCTAACAACTGCTGGTTTTACTTTTGCATCTCCTGTTTTTTTGGAAGTTTCATACAACAGCACATTTCCTTTTTTATTAAAAAAGTATTCATTGACCAACTTATATATTTTCTCTTCTCCTGTAGTTAAATTTCTTACAATCAAATCTGTTCCTTCTTCAAATGGATCTTCAACTGCTCTTGGCGCTGGTGGCCCATTTCGGCGAGGAGTTTGTAAAACACTGATTCCTTTTAATTTAACATCATTGGCTTTATTACGAAGGCTATCAACTACTTTCATTAAACTATCTGCCATATTCACCATTGCATTTACACGAGCGGCGGAATCCATTTCTGCACGAGGCGCAGGTACAGGCAATGACTTCTCCATTAAATAAGCTACTACAGTAGCATTTTCATCAGCCACTTTAAAACTTTTAATACGCGCAATTTTTGAAACTTTACCAGTAGCTAAATTGACTATTGCCAATGAATCTTTAGGCATGTCTTCTGGCTTCTTCTTTTTTATGCGCGCATCTCTCGTATCTGCATAGAATGGTTTAATTCTACACACTAAAAATTGACTATTATCAGTTATGGTTGCTCCATAGCCTCTAGCAATTTCAGCCTTAGCTTCACCATCAGTTGTTTTTACATACAATACACCATCTCCTTCTTGAGGAGTAACAGTAAATGCAACATATTTTCCATTATTACTGAGGATTCGCTCTGCGATATTTTGCCATCCATCATAAACTGTATGATCCAATGGCTTTTTCTGGGCGAATAAAGCCACATTTGCAAAAACCAATAGGCCTAATAGCTTTAATTTTCTCATGTTCAAGTTAATTTTGTGGATTACGAATATAAATAAACAAAACAGATAAAATACTGTTATATCGGTGTAATTGATAAATAGCGGAAAAATGATGATCTCTATGAAAAAAACCTTGTTTTCGATTGTATTTTTATTCCAATTAGCCATATCATCTGCTCAGAAAAACGGTGTTATTGCTGGTCAAATACTCGACAAATCATTACAAAAACCCATCATAGGTGCTTTTATCCAAATTGGCACTCAAACCAGCATTACTGATAGTTTGGGTAAATTTAGAATCATCAATATCGCTTCTGGCTCCTACACAGTTGTTTTTAAAGCCCTAGGATTCCTGACGCAAACAAAATTCAATATTGCTATTACCACTGGTAACGAAAACGTATTATTGATAGAAATGGAACCATCTGTTACACAACTATCGGATATTACAGTGTCTTCTACCAGCCGGAATAAATCAGCCAAAGCAGCCACTCTTGAAACGCCATTAAGTGTTCAAAAACTTACCACCGAAGAAATTAAATCGAACCCTGGAGGCAATTTTGATATTTCTAGGGTAATACAAGCCTTACCGGGTGTTGGTGGAACAGCTGCCACAGCAGGCTTTAGAAACGATATTATTATTAGAGGTGGTGCCCCCAATGAAAACGTGTATTATTTAGATGGAATCGAAATTCCCGTAATCAATCACTTTTCTACTCAAGGAAGTGCAGGAGGACCTGCAGGAATACTCAACGTGAGCTTTATTGAAGAAGTAAAACTAAGCTCATCGGCTTTTGATGCCCGTTACGACAATGCGCTCTCATCGGTTTTTGAATTCAAACAGAAAAAAGGGAATAGCAATCAATTACAAGGAAATATTCGTTTAAGTGGAACGGAATTTGCCACTACTTTTGATGGCCCACTTTCTAAAGACAGAAGAACTACTTTTTTAGCTTCGGCTAGAAGAAGCTATTTGCAATTATTATTCCAAGCAATTGATTTACCAATCAGACCAAACTATTGGGATTTTCAATATAAAATTAGTCATCAAATCAATAAAAAAACATCCATCACTTTCTTGGGTGTTGCTGCAATAGATGAATTTAGTTTTGCAGCGCCCAAAGAAGCTACACCAGAAAAATTGTATGCACTCAACAGCAACCCATCAATCAACCAATGGAATTATACAGTTGGAGCAAGCATCAAGCATTTATTGAACAATGGTTACTGGAATTTGGCTATTAGCAGAAACGAATTCGACAACCAATTGGAAAAATATGAAAACAATTTAGGGCCAGTTAAAGGATTAAGAACATTGTATTTTCAATCTCGTGAAACCGAAAACAAACTTCGTTTTGATGTTAATAAAACCTATGCTGGGTGGAAAATAAGTTATGGTGGGGTTGCCCAATTGGTCTCTCAAACCAATACTACTCAACAAATAATTAAAGCAGCAGTAACCAATAATAGTGGCAATATTATTATTCCTGCAGTTGTAAATAATTTTGCTGGTTCAATCAGCATGGGACGTTTCGGTGCTTTCACTCAAATTGGAAAGCGATTTATGAATAATCAATTAGGCATTAGTGGAGGTTTAAGATTCGACCAAAATACCTTTACAACAACTGGCATGAATCCATTAAAAACCTTGTCTCCTCGAATTGCATTAAGCTATGTACTAACAGATAAATGGACAGTTAACGCTTCAGTAGGATCCTATTACAAAATTCTCCCTTATACAGCTTTAGGTTTTAAAGACAATGCCGGCAATTATGTAAACAAAGATGGCGATTATACCCGCAGCACACATTATGTTGCAGGAGTAGAATTCCTTCCTTCAAGTGCCACAAGGTTTACATTTGAAACTTTTTACAAAGGCTACAACAATGTACCTATAAGTGTAAGAAATGGTATCAGCTTATCCAATCAAGGAGCAGATTTTAACGTACTTGGAAATGAAGATATAAATACGAATGGCAGAGGAAGGGCTTATGGCTTTGAATTTTTTGCTCAACAGAAATTAAGTAAAAGGTTCTTTGGAGTTTTAAGCTATACTTACTTCAATAGCCAATACACCAATGCCAATTTAAACTATACAGCAAGTTCATGGGACAATCGCCATTTATTGTCATTATTGGGTGGTTATAAATTCAATCGTAATTGGGAATTGGGATTGAAATTTCGATTTCAAGGTGGAGTTCCTTTCACCCCTTATGATATGCTAGCAAGTAGAACCAACTATTTAACTTTAGGAACTGGCGTATTAGACTTTTCTCAAATCAATAATCAACGCTTGAATAACTTTAATAGCAGTGATATCCGCATTGATAAAAAATGGTATTTCAAAAAAATAACTTTGGATTTTTTCATTGATGTACAAAACTGGTACATGGCGAGAAGTACTGCTCCAGACATTTATACGTTTAAAAGAACAGACGACAATACTGCTTTCCAAACAACCAATGGTCTTCCGATTCAACAGAATGGAAGCAACGCAATACCATTTTTATTAAATAATACGGATAATAATTTCACACCAACCTTGGGCTTTATTATTGAGTTTTAATTTCGTTTACCAATAACTACCCTTGCCATTTGTAAAATAACGGACAACAAAATCAATCCAACTCCATAATAAAAGCTAGCATCTAATTGTTCATTTTCATGAAATAATAAGAAAGCCAATGTTATTGCATATACTGGCTCTAAGTTTAAACTTAGGTTTTGTGTAAATGCAGAAACCTTTTGCAATGCTTCTAGCATTAGCTTCATTGCTACAATGGTACAAACCCAACTTAAAACAAGTAACCAACCCCAATCTGACAGACTGGGCAGAAGAGATTTGGCAGGAAAAAAATACAAATAAATTGGCATCAATAAGGTCAAGAGCAATAAGCCTCCACTTAATTCATACAACATGATTACTTGTGGAGTAGTTATGGCAATATTTTTTTTATTCAGCACAGAAAATAAAGCTGCCAATGCTGCAGAAATCACCCCAACTAGAATACCAGTTTGATATCGAGCATCGAAATGGAAAATCAAGTAAATACCAGCAAGACTTAATAAGCCCAACAAAACTTCTACCCATCGTATTTTCTTAGTAATAATCAATGGCTCTAGCAAAGAGGTAAATAAACCAGTTGCAGAAAAGCAAACCAATCCGATTGAAACATTAGACAGTTTGATGCTTCCGTAAAAACAGACCCAATGCAATGCTATAATTGCTCCGAAGAAAAATAATTTGATGATAGTTGCTTTTGGCAGTAAAGTCAATTTTCCTGAAAAAAATAAAAGAACAAGTAAACTAATAACAGTAATAAAGATTCGGTACCAAACCAACAACATTTCGTTAAGACTAATCAATACACCCAAAATTCCCGTAAAGCCCACTAAGATTACGGCAATATGCAGCTTGATTAAGGCAGATTTCATGCAGCTAAACTACTGATTCTTTTCGGGCTGTTGCTGTTGGTATTGAATATATTTTGAGGCGAGTAACTGAAATTTAAGATTTCATAAAATGATTCAAAATCTAAGCAGTTTTATATATATTTATCCATATTATCTGATACCAATGGAACCAATTATAGAACTCAAAGGAGTATTTAAAAACTACGGAGAAAAGCCAGTACTTAAAGGAATCAATCTCTCGATTGATGCAGGGCAAGTAATAGGTTATATCGGGCCAAATGGAGCTGGCAAAAGCACCACTGTAAAAATACTATGTGGCTTGATTTCAGACTATGATGGAAAAGTAACAGTAGCAGGTATCGATTTAAAAGAAGATCCTGTTGCAGTAAAACGCAAAATAGGTTATGTTCCAGAATTAGCCGAGCTATACGATGTACTTACCCCTGTTGAATTCTTAGGATTGATGGCAGAATTATACGATATTCCGAAAATAGTGGCAACGGAAAGAATTCATAAAATGCTTACTGCATTTGGGTTGGAAGCCAATATGAACAATCGAATGGACACCTTCAGCAAGGGTATGAAGCAAAAAGTATTGATAACTTCTGGCCTATTGCACAATCCCGATATCATTATTTTAGATGAACCATTGAGCGGCCTGGATGCCAATAGCGTAATTATAGTAAAAGACCTTATTAGTAAACTAGCAAAAGATGGGAAAACCATTTTTTATTGCAGCCATATGATGGATGTGGTAGAAAAAGTAAGTGATCGAATTATTTTAATTAATGAAGGACAAGTAATTGCTGATGGAAGCTTTACAGAATTACAAGCACAGCAGGGCAATGAAAGTTTAGAGAAAATTTTTGCGCATTTAACTGCAACATCTTCTTTAGGCGAAGCTGCAAATGATTTAATGAAAGCATTCGATTAAATTCCCCCCATGTTTATTAATAACTTTTTTCTCTTTTTATTACTATTACCCAAATCTATCTATGAAAAGATGGGGGTAAATACCCATCATTTAAAAGCCATTTTAACAACCAAGTTAATGATGGACGAAAGAAGACCGCCAAGTATTCAACAAAGACAGAAAAAAAAGAACGCCAAACCCATTAAATGGGCAACGCTTGGCACCATGATCATGAGTGCTTTACTAGGTTTATTTTTTATCATTTCCTTTTTTATTTCAAATGATACAGTTACACAGTTTTTTTTATTTTTTACCTTCTTTATTTTCTTATTAGCTTCTACGCTCATCACAGACTTTACCAATGTATTAATTGATATTCGAGACAATGCCATCATACTTCCAAAGCCCATCAACGATAAAACATTCTTACTAGCGCGTTTATTTCATATTATCATCCATGTTTCTAAATTGGTATTGCCAATGACTTTACCTAGTTTAATTACAGTAGGAATTAAATATGGAAGCTGGGGTGTTGTAACATTGATTTTATTGATTCCGCCAGTTACCCTTTTCACTATTTTTCTAATCAATGCTTTATACATATTGATTCTAAAAGTATCTACCCCTGAAAAATTCAAAAACATCATTAGTTATTTTCAAATAGTTTTTGCCATTGTTATATATGGAAGTTATCAGATTGTTCCAAGAATGATCAATATGTCGGTATTGGAAAATTATCGTTTCCCTCAGACCAGTATTTCTTTACTTGCCCCACCGTTTTGGTTTGCAGGAAGTTGGGAGTTTCTATATCACCACAATTATTCCATTATCATTATTTGTGCATTTATATTAAGCATAATTATGCCTGCATTATCTATATGGATAGTGATTAAATATTTTGCTCCTTCATTTAACCAAAAGCTGGCTATGATTTCGGGAAGCGATACAGCAGAAAGCGTCAATCAATCAAAAGCAATTGCCTCCAGTACTAAGAAAACATTTGCCGAAATTCTTGCCAATCTATTTACCAAAAAAGGAGCCGAAAGAATGGGGTTTTTACATGCTTGGTATATCACTGCAAGAAGCAGGGATTTTAAAATGAGGGTCTACCCTGCCATTGGCTATTTATTGGTTTATATGGTTATTATGATTCTTCGGTCGAGAAAAGACATGCTCCAGGAATTACAAAATCAAACCACGTCGGGAAAGTTTTTATTTTTAGGGGGGATTTATTTTATCAGCTTTGTTATCATGCAAGCACTATCGCAAATTAAATATTCTGATAAATACAAAGCATCATTCTTATTTTACACAACACCTATTTCAGTTCCAGGACAAGTAATCAGTGGTGCTGTTAAATCTTCCATTATTAAATTTTATTTGCCATTAGCAGTTTTGATATCTTTATTTGGCATACTATTCATGGGTATCCAAATTTTGCCCAACTTGTTATTAGGCATGAGTAATCAATTGTGCATTTGCTTTTTAATTGCCTATGTTGGTTTTGTAGAAATGCCATTTAGTAGAACAGAATCCATAACAGTTAAGTCGGGAGGTTTTATCAGAGGATTGATAAGTATGTTGATTCCTTTTATTCTAGCTACAGTTCACTATTTGATCTTTGACTATACTGTTGCCGTATTAATTTTATTGGCACTTTCTATGATTGCTGTGTGGTTGGTTGCGGGTAGCGTGTATAATAAAAACTGGACAGACCTGAAAGTGGGCTATCAAGATTAAGCTTCACAACTTTTAACTTGATTGCGATAATTTTGAAATAGGCTTTTCCATTGAATTTTAATTACACCTAATACGCCTTCTTTGATAATGCCTTTGCTCATTTTACTCACTCCAATTTTTCTATCCCTAAAAATAATGGGCACTTCTTTAATTGTAAAACCCAATTTCCAAGCAGCAAATTTCATTTCAATTTGAAAAGCATATCCTACAAATGAAATCATATCAAAATTAATAGCTTCTAAAACAGCTCTTGTATAACATACAAAACCAGCTGTTGGGTCTTGAATGGGCATCCAAGTAAGCAATTTTGTATAAATAGCTCCACCTCGAGAATACAATTGACGATCAAGTGGCCAGTTTTCAGTTTGCCCACCTTTTACATACCTGCTACCAATAGACATATCTGCTCCATCGATTTTACAAGCATTGTATAAGTGCTCTAAATCATTGGGATCGTGGGAAAAGTCTGCATCCATTTCAAAAATAAATTGATACCCTTTTTGTAAACTCCATTTAAAACCATGAATATAAGCAGTACCCAATCCTAATTTTCCAGAACGTTCCTCCAAAAACAATTGATCAGGAAATTGATGCATCAATGCTTTTACCAAATTAGCAGTTCCATCAGGTGATCCGTCATCAATTACTAAAATATGATAACCCTTATTCAAATTAAAAACAGCTTGAATAATAGCTACTATATTTTCGCTCTCATTAAATGTTGGTATGATGACTATTTTTTCCAAAAAATTGAAATAAATTAATTGAAGGTACAATAATGATCAATGAAATGGGCTATTTGAATGAATCTTAACTAAAAATATTGATTTTTTAATTCGCAATCGATTGCAGAAAAAGGATGAACGGGTGAACTATTGCTTATTAATTAAAGCACGATTCAGCATTTCTGTTAATTTTTGCTTGGTATTCATTGGAAAATCTCCTTTCATCATCCAATCGTAGTATTGTGGCTCTTCTTTTAGCACTTGAGTAACAGGTTTACCCTTGTGCTTGCCAAAATTAAAAATTTCAATGCCGTTTTCTTTAACGAATCTGCGTGCAAAATCTACTATATCATCTTCTCCAGTAAACTTAACTATTTGTTCTACTGAATTTCCAATTTGAGGGTATCGTTCTATTTGAGCTTCCAATACTTCCCAAGTTGCTGTTGCATCTACTTCAGCACCATGAGCTCCTTCTAATATTTTATTGCAATAAAATTTATAGGCTGCACTAAGGGTTCGTTGTTCCATCATGTGAAATACTTTTTGAACATCTACCAATTTTCTTTCGTCGGTAGAAAATTCAATCCCTGCTCTTAAAAATTCTTCGATTAACATGGGAATATCAAAACGATTGCTATTGTACCCGCCCAAATCGCAATTATCCATGAACTGTTTAATCTCATTGGCAATTTGCTTAAAACTTGGCGCGTCTTTTACCATTTCATCAGTAATTCCATGCACTTCACTTGATCCTGGAGGAATTGGCATCTGAGGATTAACGAGTTTACGTTTAACTGTTTTGGTTCCATCTATTGCAATTCTAACAATGGCAATTTCCACAATTCGATCTATGCTGACATTAACTCCAGTTGTTTCTAAATCAATAAATGCGATGGGTTTGGTTAATTGTAAATTCATTGTACCATTTAAAAATTAAGGTTGTGTAATTGCTTTTGCAAACGAAAATATGTCTAATCCATCATAATTACCACTACTCATCAAGAGAATATTGGAATTACTGAAATCCTGTTCAGATAACCATTCTGCTAATTTTTTAGCATCATTAATTACAATCAATCCTTTTTTATCAAATCCATCAATTACTTTTTCAGCTGGCAAATCCGGCATCCTTTTTAATGCTAAAGCATGTTTGGAGTAAAAAACAACCCCAACATCTAATTGATCTAATGCACCTTTATATTGATCCATAAAATCAGCATTTAAACTGCTGTATGTATGCAATTCTAAAATGCCGAATAATTGTCTATCAGGATATTGCATTTTCACAGCATCCACAGTGGCTTTTACCTTACTTGGTGCGTGGGCAAAATCTCGGTACACATTGATACTTGCATTGGAAGCGAGTAACTCCAAACGTTTTGATGCTCCAGTAAAATGATTCATCACCCTAACAAAATCGGTTGCCTGAATACCCAATTCCTTACAAGCA
The DNA here is from genome assembly GCA_947456855.1 of Sphingobacteriia bacterium. GTDB lineage: Bacteria > Bacteroidota > Bacteroidia > Chitinophagales > Chitinophagaceae > Sediminibacterium. The sequence goes on from CANGTR010000001.1 coordinate 21,123, forward strand.
TAAAAAGCCGCTTGCATATTCATCAAATTATGATTGCCAAAAACATTCAATACTCCTTTCGCATCATTGATTGTTACTGTAGTAACTCCATTGTTTATTTCGTGACTTGGAACACCATAGGGCTGATACCTGATATCCAATCGTTTATGTTCGTTTACCAATTGATTGAGAACAGGATCTGTTTCATTATAAATTAGGATTCCTCCTTTCTCTATCCGATTCATAAAAATCACAAACTGTTCTAAGTAAAATTCGAAAGTGGGAAACACATTAATATGGTCCCAGGCAATACCTGTGAGTATAGCAACATGTGGATATAAAAAATGAAATTTGGGTTTTTTCTCAATGGCACTAGCAGGGTATTCATCGCCCTCACAAACAATGACTGGGGCATCGGATATATTTACAGATTGATCAAAACCATTCAATTTGGCTCCCACTAAATAGTCGAAGTTTTGATTCAATTCTTTAAGTGCATGCATGATCATACTGGTTGTAGTAGTTTTTCCATGACTACCGCCAACTACAATCCTTTTTTTCTGTTTACTTTCTTGATAAATATATTCAGGAAAACTATAGATAGCCAATCCTAACTCCTTGGCTTTCAGCAATTCAGGATTATCGTCTTTTGCATGCATTCCTAAAATAACTGCATCCAAATCGGGTCTAATCATGGCCGAATTCCAACCAATTTGGGCCGGCAAAAGCCCTTCTTTTGCCAGATTTCCGGCAGCTGGTTCAAATATTTCATCGTCGGTTCCTGAAACAGAATAGCCCTTTTTGTGTAAAGCAATAGCCAATTGATGCATTATGCTACCCCCTATTGAAATAAAATGAACTCGCATACGTTATAGATTACTAGATAGATTATTAACATTTTCAATGATTTACAGGAAGCTGGATTTACCTTTAAAGCATATATTTGTTTAGATGCAAAATACACGCATATCCTACAAAAAATCAAATTGTATGAAAAAGATTGTTTTATTCTTATTGATCACTGGTTTTGCAACAATGCTATTCAGTTCTTGTGCCTCAGAAAAAGGCAGAGGATGCCCCACTACCAACCCTCGTTATTTCAGGGGCTAAATTGCTAAGACTAATCTAAATGGAGTAATTTTGTATAAATATTTATATGAATTGGATTCCACTTACATCCATCGAGCAATTGGATGTTATTAAAGCTAAATCTACTCTTAACCCACAAGTTATTTTTAAACACAGTACTCGTTGCAGCATAAGTTCAATGGCATTGAATAGATTGGAGAGAGAAAAAGCACCCGAACATGCCGATTTCTACTTTCTTGATTTAATACAACATCGCCAACTATCCAATGCGGTTGCAGAAGTATTTGATGTACACCACGAATCTCCTCAAATTCTTTTAATCAAGAACAATACATGTGTTTATGACGAAAGTCACCAGGGAATTAATATGCAAGAATTAATAGAACAAGTTTCTTCTAATTAAAGTATTAAGATGCACATAACCGTATTTGGAGCAACCGAACAAGTAGGCAAAAGAGTAGTACAACAAGCACTTAATCGAGGCTATACTGTAACTGCATTTGGCAGAAATGTAGATAGTTTAATTGATGCAGATAACCGCAATGAAAAACTTATTGCACAAAAAGGGTATGTTTTTGACGCAAAAGATGTTTTCAATGCTTTAAATGGCGCAGATGCAGTGGTTTCTGTTTTAGGTGGAGCATTTGATGGTGCTGATAAAAGCAGAAGTTTAGGAATAAAAAACATTATCACTCAAATGGAAGCCAAAGGCATAAAGCGACTTATTGCATTAGGCGAATTAGGCATACTCAACGAAAATGAAGAAACCCTCTTGATTGATAGCGAAAACTATCCAGAAGAATACAAGCCCTTAGGAATGGAGCACTTGAAAGCTTTTGAATTTTTACAAGCATCCTCCCTGGATTGGACTTTTTATTGTCCATCCAATATAATTGATGCAGATGAAACAGGATTATTTATAACAAGTATCAATATTGCACCAGAACCCAATTCTTTTAAAATCAATGCAGGAGATCTAGCATTATCAATGTTGAATGCAATTGAGAAAAAGGAATTTATCAGAGAAAAAATAGGCATTGCTGGATTATGAGATGAGAGAGATAAGCTAAAAAATGTAAGAATAAAATGATGGTAGAAATTTTTGGATATTGCGTTGCACTGTTAATTGGTCTTTCTTTGGGATTGATTGGCGGAGGCGGCTCTATTTTAACCATCCCTGTGTTGGTTTACTTATTTAAAATGGATCCATTAGACGCTACAGGATATTCATTGTTTATTGTTGGTGTAAGCAGTTTATTGGGAGCATATATGAAATTTCGAAAAAACGAAATTGATATAAAAGCAGCCGGCTATTTCGGTATTACTTCTATAATAACAGTGGTGTTGGTTAGAAAATATTTATTACCTGCAATCCCAATCCATTTGTTTAACATAGGAAATTTTGAATTTACGAAATCAATCGCAACCCTTTTATTGTTTGCGTTTGTAATGATAATTGCTTCTATCAATATGATCAACAGAAAGGCAAATCAATCAATTGAACCCAAAAAACTCAATGCGAATGCGGCACTTATAAGAGGGATTGAAGTTGGGGTTCTGACTGGATTTATAGGCGCTGGAGGGGGATTTGTAATTATTCCAGTTTTATTATTCTCCTTTCAATTACCTATGAAAAAAGCCATTGGCACTTCTTTATTAATCATTGCCGCTAATTCTTTATTTGGGTTTGCCGGCGATCTATTCATCAATCATTTTGAATGGCCCTTGCTTTTGTTGATTACTTTTATTAGTTGCATTGGTATATTAATCGGAAATAAATTGAGCAATACCATTTCAGGAAATAAATTGAAACGCGGATTCGGTTTTTTCGTACTTTCAGTAGGTTGTTTTATTATCATTCATGAAATCATCAAATTATTTTAATTGGGGCAAAAAATTTCTTCTTTTTGCTTTTGCTGTATTGATCATTATCAACTTTTTCAAACAGATTTCTACTAGCAATAAGCAGCACCAATTAGCCTTTAAATATACCGACACCAGTTGCTGGGTTGGTGCTGGTATTTATGAAATTCCTGATAACATTCATGGAGACTCTATCCGATATGGAAGAGATTTAATTGCACATACAGCTAAATATTTTGGGCCAAAGGGAAGCGTCAAACCCATAACCAATGGAATGAATTGTCAAAATTGTCATTTGGATGCTGGCACTAAACCATGGGGCAATAATTATGGAGCTGTGGCAGCAAATTATCCTTTGTTTAGAGATCGATCCGGTTCAATTGAAAGCATTGAAAAAAGAATCAATGATTGTTTGGAGAGAAGTTTAAATGGCAGCCCCATTGATGAAGCTGGTTTAGAAATGAAAGCCATGGTAGCTTATATTAAATGGTTGGGCAAGGATGTTCCTATAAATACTAAACCAAAAGGAACTGGGATATAACAACTGGTTTATTTAAATAGAGCAGCAGATCCAGAAAAAGGCAATACTGTTTTTATCAATCATTGCGAAAGATGTCATGGCAAAAATGGCGAAGGAAAAATGGATTCAACCAATGTTGAATATACCTATCCTCCAGTTTGGGGAAAATACAGCTATAATGAATCTGCGGGTTTATTCAGGCTATCAAGCTTTGCAGGATTTGTAAAAAACAATATGCCCAATACAGTAAACTATCTACATCCTGAACTGAGTGATGAAGAAGCCTGGGATGTAGCAGCATTTGTAAATTCACAGCCAAGACCGAATAAAAAATTCAAAGCCGATTGGCCCAATGTCAGCAAAAAACCAAAGGATTACCCATTTGGCCCCTATACCGATTCACTAACCGAAAGTCAACATAAATATGGCCCTTGGAAAAAATAGGTAACTAAAGAAAGTATCCTTCCGTCAAATTTTACACCGATTCAATTACCATTGCACTTGCACCACCACCTCCATTGCAAATACCAGCCCCACCAATTTTACCATTGTGTTGCTTCAATACATGAATTAATGTTACGATAATTCTTGCACCACTACAGCCCAGCGGATGACCAAGAGATACTGCACCACCATGAACATTTACGATAGCTGGATTGAGATTCATTTTTTGAGTATTGGCAATTCCAACTACAGAAAAAGCTTCATTTAATTCTACAAAATCCAAGTCAGCCATTTTCAATCCTGCTTTGGCTATGGCTTTTGGCAATGCCAACGATGGTGAAGTAGTAAACCATTCAGGTGCTTGTTCGGCATCTGCATAACTACGAATAATTGCCAAAGGCTTAATGCCCAATTCATCGGCTTTTTCTTTACTCATTAAAACAACTGCTGCTGCACCATCATTCATTGTACTTGCATTTGCAGCAGTAACTGTTCCATCTTTAATGAATGCGCCTTTTAGTTCAGGAATTTTATCGAACTTAACATTAAAAGCTTCTTCGTCTTTTGAAAATAAAATGGGATCACCCTTTCTTTGCGCTATAGCAATGGGAATAATTTCATTTGTAAAAAATCCACTATTGATTGCATGTTGACTTTTGGTATAACTATCCACTGCAAATGCATCTTGATCGGCCCTCGAAATATTGCAATCCTTAGCGCAAAGTTCGGCAGCATTGCCCATTGCATAATTATGGTATACATCTGTTAAACCATCTTTAACTAACCCATCAATCAAAGAAACATTGCCATACTTATTTCCCCATCGCATGTTGGGAGAATAGAATGGAACATTGCTCATGCTTTCCATACCACCTGCAACCACTATATCAGCATCCCCTAATAAAATAGACTGTGCTCCTTGAGCAATGGCCTTCATTCCACTGGCACAAACTTTATTTACTGTGGTAGCAATAACCGAATCAGGCAATCCAGCAAATTTAGCCGCTTGACGTGCAGGAGCCTGCCCAGTATTGGCTTGAATCACACAGCCCATCAATACTTCGTTTACCAATGCAGGATCAATACCAGCTTTCTCAACTGCCCCTTTAATAGCAATGGCACCTAATTGAGGAGCCGAAAAATCTTTTAAACTACCACCAAAACTTCCGATAGGCGTACGAACTGCCGAAACGATATAAACTGTTTTACTAGACATGATTTAAAATTATGTTGCGAAATTAAGGAAAAAACTAACAAGTGTTAGGGTTGAGGAACTAAGAATTAAGAAATATGAATTATGAAATTGGTATCCATTTTTTGAGTATCCTTCTGCGTATTTAATATTTATCAATTTGCTCCAATTGGTGCAAATTTTGAAATCCTATGGCTTCCATAATTATGTTGTTTTCTTTCTTCCTCTTTTTATTTTTAAGTAGAAGATTAAAATTGATTTTAAATGCCCATAATTATGCATAGTGGTTATGAGATAGAACAATCATCTCATATTACATTAATCAATCAATTTCATTCCATAATGGCCCAAAAGCGTAAATAAAGCACAACGCGTAACCACCCCTATACAGCACCACATCAATAATTTAGGTATCGCTACATTTAATCCAGTACCAACCCCAATACTTACAGGAGCGCCAACAGTCATGGTTCCAAAAAAACCCAACCCAATAACACCATATTTATTCCATATTTTATAAATCAGTTTGTTATTATCGGCTTCCTTTTTGGGTTTTCTAAATTTATTTAAATAAAGCTGAATTTTTTCTCCTAAAAATGCAGCAAAGAATACACCTATTAGTCCGCCGATAACTGTTGTTAAAAAAATGAGCCAAGAGGGTATGTTCATAGCAAAGCCTGCCGGTATGGCTGCATAAATTTCAAAAGTTGCTAATCCGCCTACAGTAAGTATTTTAAAAAACATATCGTAATTAATAATTAAGAATGAAGTAAACATAAGAAATCCAATTAACTAAAAATGATAAGGGCAGAATATTTAACAATTGATATACATAGGCAACAATTTCATTGAATAATTGTTAACTAAATGAATGAATAAGACCTTTTTATCTGCAAATTGGGAACATTTAATTATGGCCAACTATGCAGTAAACCCATCACTACTTGAACCATATCTTCCGAATGGGGTTGAATTGGATTATTTTAACAATCAAACATATGTGAGCCTTGTTGGATTCTTATTTAAAAATACTCGCTTATTTAATATACCAATCCCTATGTTGGGAACATTCGAAGAAATCAATCTTCGCTTCTATGTTAAACGAACAGAAGGCAAATCTGTTAAAAGAGGAGTTGTTTTTATTAATGAAACTGTACCTTATAAAATTGTTGCATTCATTGCCAATAAATTATACAAAGAACATTATACTGCCATCCCAACAAAAAATACCATTTCAATTGACGGCTGCAATAAAAAAGTGAACTATGAATGGAAAATAAATAAATCCTGGAATCATTTATCGGTAGAAGCTGCTATTGAAAGAAAAGAAATGTTAACGGGAAGTATGGAAGAATTTATTTTCGAACATTATTATGGTTACACAAAAATAAGTGAGCTGGCTACGCAAGAATATAAAGTGAATCATCCAAGATGGCTGGTAAATGAAATACAAGATTATTCAATAAACTGCGATTTTAGATCGATGTATGGAGATAAATTTGATTACCTAAAAAATGAAAAACCACATTCAGTTATAATAGCAGAAGGATCATCGGTAAATGTTGACTGGAATAGAACAAAATTTTAAATCACTCATCATGGAACAAAAAGATATTGATAGAATAATCGAAATGGCATGGGAAGATAGAACCCCATTTGAGGCTATCCTTTTTCAATTTGGTTTTTCGGAAGCAGCTGTAATTGAATTAATGAGAAAGCATTTAAAGCGAAGTAGTTTTAATTTATGGAGAAAGAGAGTAAACAGCGGGATAAGTCAAAAACATTTAATGAAAAGAAACCCTGAAATAAGTAGATTTAAGTGTAGCCTCCAAAAATCCATTTCGATGAATAAAATAAGCAAGCGATAAATGAAGATTGATTTCCCTACCGACCATGAAAGTATTATTAATAGAATAGCAACTATCGATCCATTACAATATGGGAAAACAAGAAATTTCATCAACGGATGTGTAACCTACTTATCACCGTATATCTCAAGAGGAGTTATAAGCACCAAACAAGTACTCGAATCGGTATTAAGAAATGGATTTACAATTAGCGAAATTGAATCGTTCGTTAAAGAATTGTGTTGGAGAGATTATTTTCAGCGTGTTGGGCAAGCGAAAAATCTAGACCATGATATCAAACAAGCGCAATCCCCAATTTCGAATAATGCAATTCCAATAAACATTGTAAATGGCTCAACAGGCATAGAAGGGATAGACAATGCTATCGAAACTTTGAAAGACAAGGGTTATATGCATAACCATTGCAGAATGTACACTGCATCATTGGTTTGCAATATTGCTCAATCGCACTGGAAACAACCAGCTCAATGGATGTATTATCATTTATTAGACGGAGATTTCGCAAGTAATATATGCAGTTGGCAATGGGTTGCTGGCGCCAACAGCAATAAAAAATACTATGCCAACCAAGAAAATATCAATAAGTATACTTTCACCAATCAACAAAAAACTTTTTTAGATACCTCCTATGAAGAGTTAGTAAATTCGACTATCCCAAAAGAATTATCAGAAACTACCATTTTCAAAGAAACAACCAAATTGCCTGAACCCAATTTGATTGTTTTCGATAGCGCCCTCCCTACTTTTATTTATAATTACTACAACCTCGATCCATTATGGCATCAATCTGAGAAAGCTAACCGAATATTATTATTAGATCCAGATTTCTTTGGCGCTTACCCAATTAGCTCAAAATGCGTTGACTTTATGTTGGCATTAAGCAAAAATATTACTGGCATTCAAGTATATATTGGTTCTTTTAAATCATTCGCTGAACAGTTTGAGTGTAAATCAATTTGCTTTAAAGAGCATCCGTTGAATATTGGATACATTGGTGTAGAAGAAAGTAGAGATTGGATTTCACCAGTTATTACAGGATACTACCCTTCTTTTTTTGCTTATTGGAAAAAAATGGAGCAACAAATCAAAAAACAATAAAAATGATTTTAACAAAAAACGATATTGTAGAATTAGAGCAACGTTACAGAACTGCTTTTATTAATTCATTGGCTGGTTTTAGGCAAGCAGTTTTAGTTGGAACAAAATCTGCAGAAGGCAATTCAAACCTTGCCATTTTCAATTCCCTTATTCACCTTGGTGCCAATCCTGCATTATTTGGGCTGATTAACCGACCTGACAGTGTTCAAAGAGATACACTGCAAAATATTAAAGACACCAAAGAATATACCTTAAATTTTATTAAAGCATCTGAATATAAAAAAGCACATCAAACTTCCGCTCGTTACGATAAAGGTGTTTCTGAATTTAACAAAGTGGGCTTCACAGAAAGGTATAAAACCAATTTTATTGCACCTTTCGTATCGGAGGCAATTGTGCAAATAGCTATGAAATTAGAGGAAATAATACCTATTGCCATCAATGGAACTATTTTAATAATAGGAAGTATTCAATCAGTGGAGATGAATGATGAATTGGCTGGAAAAGACGGTTTCGTTAATTTATCATCTGAAGAAATACTAATCAGCCAGGGTTTAGATGCCTATTTTACAGCTTCCTTGATTGGAAGACTGGATTATGCAAAACCATAAATATGATGAACAAAATGAAGCAAGTAGGTATTGTATTTCCACACCAATTATTCGAAAATTCTTTATTGATTTCGAAATGCGATACCATATACATAGTTGAGGAATGGTTGTTTTTTAAACAATATCCTTTTCATCAACAAAAAATAGCTTTTCACAGAGCTACAATGCAATTTTATCAAAGTTATCTAATACAAAAAGGCATCCATGTTGTATATGTTCATTCACAAGAAGCCATTTCAGAAATACAAACATTAATTGCCCATTTAAAGTCAATAGGCATAGAAACGATTGAATATATCGACACAATTGACAATTGGCTAGAAAAAAGAATTACTACAACTTGCGCAAAGTATTTTATAAAAACAATAAAAAACACATCCCCATTATTCATTAATACTCCAGAAGAAATCAATACTTATTTTTCTACTAAGAAAAAACTATTTCAAACAGATTTTTACAAACACCAACGTTTAAAGCTGAATATTTTAATGGAGCAAAACAAACCTGTTGGAGATAAATTAAGTTTTGATGAAGAGAATCGGCAGAAATATCCAAAAGGGAAAACACCTCCTGCAGTTCACCTTTTTCCAATGAATGAATATTATGCTGAGAGTTTTCAATATACAAAGCAACATTTTTCTGATAATTATGGCAACCTTAATAGTTCATTCATTTACCCCTCTAATTTTCAAGAAAGTAAAATATGGCTAAATGATTTCTTTAAGTACCGTTTCTCAGAGTTTGGTGCATATGAAGACGCAATTGTTACTGATCAACTAATCTTGCACCACAGCATCTTGTCGCCTCTACTTAACATAGGCATGCTTACCCCTCAATACATTATAGACGAATCATTGAGTTATGCACGCACACATTCAATACCACTCAATTCGTTAGAAGGATTTATAAGACAAATAATTGGTTGGAGAGAATTCATAAGAGCTGTTTATCAGCTGAAAGGAACCGAAGAGCGCAATAAAAACTATTGGAAATTTACTAGAAAAATACCTTCTTCATTTTGGGATGGCACAACAGGAATTGAACCAATTGACAATACCATTAAAAAAGTGTTAGCCACAGGATATTGCCATCATATTGAACGACTAATGGTACTGGGCAATTTTATGCTCCTTTGTGAATTTGACCCCAATGAAGTATACCGATGGTTTATGGAACTCTTTATTGATGCATATGACTGGGTAATGGTTCCCAATGTATATGGAATGAGCCAGTTTGCAGATGGTGGCATTATGGCTACTAAACCTTATATAAGCGGGAGCAATTACCTCATGAAAATGAGTGATTACAAAAAGGGTAATTGGCAAGAAACCTGGGATGGACTTTTCTGGAGATTCATGCATGAACACCGAGATTTCTTTTTGCAAAACCCTCGATTGGGAATGCTTATAAGAACATTTGATAAAATGAGTGAGGAAAAACAACAAATACATTTAAGCAATGCGGAAAAATATTTAGCTTCTTTGTAATCCTACCAATTTACTTGACCAATTCAATTCCTGTTTTGGTAAAATTAATCAGCTTTTGCTTGTACAAATTCCCTGTTGTCATTTTAAATGTTTTCTTACTCATTCCAAAGAAGGCATAAATTTCTTCGGGGTTAGATTTATCGTAATAAGGCAAATACCCATCATTTTCCTTGAGTAATCGAAGAATTTTTTCACCTTCATCTTCTACTTTGGTAAAACCTGGTTTACCCAATACCAAATCAATTTTATTATCAGGGCGAATCTTTTTAATAAAGCCTTTTACCTTATCGCCAATTTCTAATTTTTGAAAAATTTCATTACCATGTAAAATACCAATATGTTTATTGTTGATGATCATTACATATCCCAACTCTGATGTTCGATATGCTAATAAATCAACCAAGTCCATCTCTTTAACGGTTAAATCATCGTTGCTCATGGAGCTTTCGATCTTTTCAGTTGCTGCTACCCTACCGGTCATTTCATCGATATACAATTTAACCAGGTACTCGCCACCCAATCGCATACCAGACACTTGCTTAGAAGCTGGCACAAATAAATCCTTCATCAAACCCCAATCCAAAAAAGCGCCTTGTTTGGTTACAGATAAAACTTTGAGTTTAGCAATTTCTCCAACAACAGCATTGGCCCTTTGTGTTGTTGCAATTAATCGATTATCGGAATCATGGTAAACAAATACTTCTAATTCATCCCCAATTTTAAGACCCTTTGGAACGAATCTTTTTGGCAATAAGATGCCTTCACCCCCATCATCGAGATAAAAACCAAAATCTACTTTACGGCTAACTTTTAATGTATTGTAATTACCTACTTGAACGGGTTCCATTTTTATATTTTAAAATAATTCGGGGGCAGTATCTTTTTGCACTGCTTGCTCCCATTCCATTTCAATGGTTTTACTGAAGTCGGTTAATTTGGCTCCTACAGCCTTCCAACCCATTACTTCAACCATTTTAGCCACTTTAAACTTAGCCTTTCTTACTTGTTGACCTCTACCGGTTTGTACTACTAAGATAGGTTGATCCTCGGTTGAAATAGCCATTAAATAATTACCAGCTCCCTCTTTGATGAAACTAAACTGTGTTTTGAGCGTAGAAGTCTCAATTTTAAAGCGCTTGATATTGTATTGCGATTTATCTTGATCGAGATATACTGCGGTGATAATCTTTTCAGGATTAAATTGCTCAATCAATTTGATTTTATCGGCTTCAAATCGTTGGGTTATTTCTGTATCTGTTAACTCGTAAGTACCATCTGTATAGAACACCACAATTTTTTCATCTTCAAAACTGCCCAAGTATTTACCTTTTTCCTCTGTATTTAACCTGCCAAATTTATCGTCGAACCATAATTTTCTGCCGGCCAAAGTACTCTTACCAGCTTCCTTCATCTTCACCGTTTTGATAGGATACTTAGTTACTTGGTTACCCATGCTGCTCCTTCCTTTGATCTCTAATTCTTCAAAGAAGAAATCAAGTTCTTTAATGCGAGCAGTACAATTAGGGCTTAAAATAATTTTAACCGATTCTGCTTCTCCATTTGGATTGGCTGAAAAATAATGTACCCTGCTTTTTTCTGACCCTTTGGTTAAGTCGTATTCTTTTTCTCTGGTAATTCCTGTAACATTAAAACGTTTGCCGTAACTTACTCCAGATTTACCATCAACATAAATCATGTTATAGGTAGTGCGTTCATCATTTTTCTCAAAAACGGCTGCGTAGATAATGTCTTTACCAATAAATACTTTATCGGACACTTTCACAACTTTCATGATACCCGATTTGGTAAACGCAATGATATCATCATAATCGGAACACTCACACATGAACTCATCTTTCTTTAAACCAGTGCCGATAAATCCTTCAGCTCTATTTAAGTAAATTTTGGTGTTGGCAATGGCAACCTGCTTTACCTGGATGGTATCAAATTCTTTGATTTCCGTTTTGCGCTCTCTACCTTTACCATATTTCTTTTGCAGATTCTCATAGTAAGCTACCGCAAAATCAGTCAAGTGTTCTAAATCATAATTCACTTGCTTAATCTCCGCCTCAATGTTTTTGATCTGCTCATTGAGTTCGTTAATATCTAAACGATAAATTCTCCTTACTGGCTTTTCAGTAAGTTTTACAATATCCTCTCGCTCGATTGGGCGTTTTAATTTTTTCTTAAAAGGGGTAAATGCTTTGTCGATGGCTTCCAAAACCTTCTCCCAATTCTCATGTTTCTGCTCTAATTCCTTGTAAATTTTTTCTTCAAAGAATATTTTTTCCAAAGAAGTATAGTGCCATTTGTCTTCCAGTTCGCCCAAACGAATTTCTAGCTCTTTCTTTAATAACGCTTTGGTATTTTCTACCGATGCTTTTAATAGTTCTTGAACAGTTAAAAACATTGGCTTATGATCAGCAATTACACAGGCATTGGGAGAAATACTCACTTCGCAATCTGTGAATGCATACAATGCATCGATGGTGATATCTGGTGAAATACCAGCAGCTAAATCAATTTGAATTTCTACTTCCTGAGCAGTTACATCTATTACTTTCTTGATTTTGATTTTACCTTGTTCATTGGCCTTTGTAATGCTTTCCATCAACTGAGTAGTAGTTACTCCATATGGCACATCACGGATAACCAAGGTTTTTTTATCGAGTTCTTCTACATGCGCTCTTACCCTTACCTTACCACCTCTTTTACCATCGTTGTAGTTGGCCACATCAATCATTCCCTTTGTTTGAAAATCTGGGAATAATTCAAATTTTCTGCCACGTAAATGTTTGATAGAAGCATCAATGAGTTCACAAAAATTATGTGGAAGTATTTTGGTTGATAACCCTACAGCAATACCATCAGCTCCTTGTACGAGCAATAATGGAAATTTCATTGGCAAATTGATGGGCTCATTTTTTCTGCCATCATAACTTAATTGCCATTGAGTAGTTTTAGCATTGAAAGCTACTTCTAAAGCAAACTTAGATAATCGCGCTTCAATATACCTAGATGCGGCAGCATCGTCACCAGTTCTTACATCACCCCAGTTACCCTGTGTTTCAATCAATAAATCTTTCTGACCAAGATTAACCAAAGCATCACCAATACTTGCATCTCCATGCGGATGGTATTGCATACTCTGACCAATAATATTGGCCACTTTATTGAACCTTCCATCATCCATTTCTTTCATGGAGTGTAAAATTCTTCTATGTACCGGCTTTAACCCATCCTCAATTGCAGGCACAGCTCTTTCGAGGATAACATAGGAAGCATAATCCAAGAACCAATTTTTATATTGACCTTGTACACCTCTTTCATTGTCAAAAACCCTATTTTCCCTTTTCTCTTTCGCCATATTAATATTCTTTTCTCAACCAATAACTTATTACTTATAACTTAAACGTATCCAGTTTAGCATCTTCCAATCCATTCAATTCAAACACAATAATATCTGTTGTAGCTTCTACAAGATGCCAAGCCCAAGGATCTATTTCTACCATTGCAGGAGCCACTATATGCGCTACACCTTGCTTATCCGACCTCACATCTTTCCAATTCAACAAAGCATTTCCACTCATTATGATGATGCGTTCTGGATTTTTTTTGGAAGATAAGCCCTTGTGATAATGATCCCCACTTTTAGAACCTGCTTTTCTATATGCTACAATGAATTGACCAGTTCTATTGGTATTAAAATAATGGGTAGCCCCACGTTCGTCTTCGCCAATTTTATCCAAGGGTATTACTCTAACCATTACTCTGTTTTATTTAATTTGCCAATTGAACCGTTATTTCTTTCCAACCTTTATTCCAGTCGCCAGAAAGTGCAACCTTTCCAGCAGCGGCCAATTCTTTTAGTCGCCAAACTAAAAAAGCGTCTCCTGTTTGTACGGGCATTTTATTTAAAGTCCCTGTAATTATTTTATTCAGTTTCTGTGAATCACCCGAAACCTGATTGAGCAAATGCTTGTCGTAAAATGACACTTCTTTGGCAACAATTTTTTTACCCCCTTCTAAAAAACGTATCAATGAATTATCTGAGGCAATTTTTTTCCATTCATCAGGATCTATTTCAAATTCAGATAACGTAATGGGTCTTGCTAATTTTTTGGCTTTCAAAAATTCTTTTGGCTGAATTTCATACAAATGCGTTGGATAAAAAATATTACCCTTTTCATTAAAGAAAGGAAGGTTGTTTAAATACAACACCTGTAACCTACCTGCGAAATCTTTGAGCTGACTCATTAACCAGTAATAACCACATACATCATGGGCATTTTGGCCCATCCAAATCCATGCTTCAAGAGACTCGTCTTCATTGAGTTGCTGAATTAACTGGTGAACAGCTAATTTATCATCCGCTATATCCAATTGGTCTCCGTAAGGAGAGTTGATTAAAACATCTTTCCACCAATCCCTACGCTGCTGATACCCTTCTGTTTCATAAATATCCATTAAAGGACCTACAGCGTAATCATCTTTAATTTCAATTACTTTTCCTTGTAAACTTTCATCCATCTCAATGGCAGTTTCCAAGGATTTTATATTTGCATTTTCAAAAACAATATGAATCATAAATCTATTTACAATTAAAACATTAAATTAACTAGTTACTATATCCAACTCTACCCGAAGGTTATTGATAATAAATTCTTGTCTTTCCATGGTATTCTTTCCCATATAATACTCCAGTAAATCCTGTATATGATCACCTTGCTCTAATATAACAGGATCCAATCGCATATCTCTACCAATAAATCTTCCAAATTCTTCTGGAGATATTTCACCCAAACCCTTAAATCGGGTAATCTCCGGTTTACTGCCCAACTTCTTTACGGCTTCTTGCTTTTCTGTTTCGTCGTAGCAATAAATAGTTTCTTGTTTATTTCTAACCCTAAACAAAGGTGTTTGTAAAATATATACATGCCCTTTTTTAACAAGATCAGGGAAGAATTGCAAAAAGAAAGTCATCAATAACAAACGAATATGCATCCCATCCACATCGGCATCTGTTGCAATTACAATATTATTATAACGCAATCCTTCTAAACCTTCTTCTATATTCAAAGCATGTTGCAATAAATTAAACTCTTCGTTTTGATAAACCACTTTTTTGGTTTCTCCAAAAGAGTTCAAGGGCTTACCGCGCAAACTAAATACTGCTTGTGTATCTACATTTCTTGATTTGGTAATACTACCACTCGCACTATCCCCTTCGGTAATAAAAATGGTGGTATTGTTTTGAACAGCAATAAAAGCTTCTTTATTTTTTGCAGGAAGTTCATCATTAAGATGTGCTCTACAGTCACGTAATTTTTTATTGTGTAGATTGGCTTTCTTGGCTCTTTCGTTGGCTAATTTTTTAATGCCCGCCAATTCTTTACGCTCTCTTTCGTTCTGCTCAATTCTTTTCTTTAATGCATCAGCTGTTGTTGGATTTCTATGCAAGAAATTATCCAATTCTTTCGATAAAAACTCTTGCACAAAATTCTTCATACTAGGACCACCATCAGCAACATTCTGAGAACCTAATTTTGTTTTTGTCTGACTCTCAAAAACGGGCTCTTGCACCCTAACTGATACAGCTGCAACAATGCTTGTTCTTATATCAGAAGCATCATAATCTTTCTTAAAAAAATCACGAACTACCTTTACATAAGCTTCCCTAAATGCTTGTTGATGGGTACCCCCCTGTGTAGTGTACTGCCCATTTACAAAAGAGAATATATCTTCGCCATAGTCATTGTTGTGGCTAATGGCCACCTCAATATCATTCCCTTTTAAATGTATGATGGGATAACGCAACTCGTCTGGATTGGTTTTTCGTTGCAACAAATCGAGCAAGCCATTTTTACTAACGTATTTCTTGTTATTAAATTGAATTACTAAACCGGCATTCAAATAACAATAATTCCATAATTGGTTTTCGAGGTATTCGTAGATGTAATGAAAATTCCTAAAGATTGTTTCATCAGGTGTAAATACTACCAATGTTCCATTTGGCTCAGTGGTTTTTTCTTCTTTATGCTCATTTACTAAAAACCCTTTTTCAAATTCGGCAGTTTTCTGTTTGCCTTCTCTAAATGCAGTTACCAAAAAACGTTCACTCAATGCATTCACTGCCTTTGTACCTACACCATTCAAACCCACACTTTTTTGAAATGCTTTGCTATCGTATTTTGCCCCTGTGTTTATTTTACTAACTACATCTACTACTTTACCCAAAGGAATTCCTCTTCCAAAATCTCTAACAGTTACCGTTTTGCCTTCAATAGACAATTCAATTTGTTTACCGTAACCCATGGTATATTCATCGATACAATTATCTATTACTTCTTTAATAAGTACATAAATTCCATCATCAGCTGCCGACCCATCCCCTAATTTACCAATATACATCCCTGGTCTTAGGCGAATATGTTCTTTCCAATCGAGCGATTTTATCGAGTCTTCATCATACTGAACCAAATTTTTATCATCTGCCATAGTTCCGTTTTTGTTGCATTTTTTGCCAACGGCAAATCTAACTCCCTCAAATTCAACCCCAATTATACTTTTCTACAAATGGGGTTTAACTGTGGATAAATGATGGTTTTTGATAGATTTTTAATCCCCAATACTACCTTTGGGGCAATTATGGAGCCATTTCAACCCATTACCGATCTAGACTACCTAAAAACCTATGCTCAATCGAAAGAGCAGGAAAACGATCGATTTAAGGATTTTCTGAAGCAAATCAATAGTGAAGAAGTAGACGAGCTGGTTCAGGAATTGGATAGAATGGTTAGCCCTAGTATTAATTGCACCGATTGTGGCAACTGCTGTAAATCATTAATGGTCTGCTTAAATGAATCAGAAGCTGATCGTTTAGCGGGTCATTTAAATCAATCAAGGGAAAAATTTGATACCACCTATTTAGAAAAGGGAAGCAATGGAATGATGATCATGAATCAGATGCCATGCCATTTTTTAAGCGATAATAAATGTACTATTTACGAATATCGATTTGAAGGATGTAGAGAATTTCCTGCTTTACATTTACCCAATTTTAGCAGGAGATTATTTACCACTTTTATGCACTACGACAGATGCCCGATTATTTTTAATGTGGTAGAACAAATGAAAGATCGAATGCAATTTGAAAAAGACCTTTAATCATTACCATGAATGTATATTTTGGAATAGATCAATTATTAACAAGCCACCCTTCATGGAAGCAATATCCTATTGGAATGGTTACCAATGAAGCAGCTAAAACATACAATGGGATCGCTTCCAGAAAAGCATTACAAGATGCAGGATTTAAATTGGTGAAATTATTTTCTCCTGAACATGGTTTGTCTGTCAAAGGAGCTGATGGAGCAGCTATGCATGATGGTGTTGATGAATTGACAGATTTACCTATAATCAGTTTGTATGGAAATAAATTAGCTCCAACAAAAGAAGATTTGGCCGAATTAGAAATTATTTTGTTTGATGTACCCGATGCTGGTGTTCGATTTTATACTTATCTCTGGACATTGACCTATTTAATGGAAACATGTGCAACTTCAAAGAAAAAAATAATTGTACTAGATCGTCCCAATCCTATTTCAGGAATTTTAACATTAGCAGAAGGCCCTTTTTTAGAACCATCCTGTAGTTCTTTTATTGGAAGATGGCCAATTCCTATTAGACATAGTTGCAGCCTAGGTGAATTAGCGCGCTTTTTTAATGAAACACAACACATCAAAACTTCTTTGGAAATAATTGCTTGTACCAATTGGAATAGAAACAATTTTCAACCAGATTGGACTATCCCATTTGTGGGCACATCGCCAGCTATTCAAAGTTTTGAGAGTATGTTACTGTATCCAGGGCTTTGCTTTTTAGAAGCTACGAATTTGCATGAAGGCAGAGGAACCGAAAAAGCTTTTCAAATAGTTGGAGCACCTTGGCTAAAAAATGATGCAGTTTGTGCTCAGATAAATAACATATTGGAAGATGAAATCCATGCAACACCCATTGCATATATGTCAAAAGAGAACAAATACATAGGTGAAAAATGCAATGGGATTCATTTTAAAGTAAAAGACCAGGCAATATTTAGGCCTATTTTTTTTGGTTTGATGTTGATTAAACTCATCAAAGAGTTACACCCTGTTGATTTTGCATGGGCAACTTATCCTACCAATGTAAACCCCAATGGAACCAACCATCTAGATAAATTATTGGGCATACCTAATAGTGAATCATTGTTTGATTTGCCTTTTGCAAGTTTTTTACAATGGGCTACAAAATTAACATCAAGTAAAGATTGGGAGAAAATGATGGAGCCTTATTTATTGTATTAAACTTCTTGCTTCATCAACCCCCTCACCACCACACTTGCAGTCATACAACCAAAAATAGCAGGCATATAAGAAATGGTTCCGATGATGGATTTTTTAGGAAAAGCCTTTTCAGTTTCAATGATACGAGATTGATCTACTTTTTCTGCACTGAATACCACTGTAAGTCCTTTGTAAATGCCTAATGAATGTAATTTCTTGCGAACATATGCTGCTAAATTACATTGATAGGTTTTAGATATATCCGTAATGATTACTTGTGAAGGGTCTACTTTTCCTCCAGCACCAAGAGAACTAACGATGGGAATTTTTCTATCTAAACAAGCTTTTATAAAAAACACTTTGGGAGATAAGGTATCAATACAATCTACTGCGTAATCATAGTTTGCTTCATCCAATAATTGCTGGGTAAGTTCTTCTTTTATATAAATTGATTTCACAATCAATTCAATATTTGGGTTGATGTCTTTCAAGCGTTCGGCCATTACTTCCGACTTTAGCTTGCCAGCTGTAGAATGCAATGCAGGAATCTGACGGTTGGTATTACTCAAATCAACTGTATCAGCATCTACAATGGTCATCTTTCCTACACCTGCCCTTGCGATCATTTCAGCACAAATACCTCCTACTCCGCCTAAGCCAACTACCAATACATGTTTTTGCATTAAAGTTTCTATGGGTTCATCTCCAAGCAATAATTGAGTGCGACTCATCCAGTATGGAATCATTAAATAAGAATTATGAATTAAGAGATATGAATTATGAGATACATTTTAAAAGATAAGAATTATGAGTTAATAATTATGAGACACATATTTTCAGATATGAGTCAATAAATCTTAACTTCATTGCAAAAGTGTATACATGTTTTTGAATAATAAAATATTTCTCTGTTTATTAGGTATTATTTTAACCTGCACCGCAATAGCGCAAATAAAGCCAACAATTGAAATACTCGAGCAAGGCCGGAAAACCAGCCTAAGAGGCATGAGTGTGGTAAACAACAACGTGATTTGGGTAAGTGGAAGTGGTGGTTCTGTGGGCAAATCTTTGGATGGAGGAAAAACCTGGAATTGGAATACAGTTGCTGGTTATGAGAAAAGCGATTTCAGGGATATTGAAGCATTTGATGATAAAACTGCATTCATAATGGGCATCACTCAACCAGCAGTAATCCTGAAAACAAAAGATGGCGGCATTAACTGGATGAAAGTTTTTGAGGATACAGCTAAAGCGGCATTTTTTGATGCGATAGCATTCGATGTATCTCACAATGATACTGTAGGCGTGCTTATAGGCGATCCAATAAAAAAGCTGCAATACATTGCTATGACTTTTTTTGAAAATGAAGAAATGGAATGGAAAGTACCAGACGCCGTTTATGACACTGGTTTTGATAAGTTTGAAGAGCAGTTTGCCGTTAAAAAAGGGGAAGCATTTTTTGCTTCAAGTGGCACAAATATAAGCTTTATAAATTTCGAGGAAATGCTTCCGCTGCTTGGATTTGTAGTTTCAGGTGGATTGAAAACATCCTTAATTCATTATCCAATTGGTTATAAATATGATATCCCCATGATAAGTGGAAAAACATCAACAGGAGCCAACTCCATTGCAATCTTAAGAGACAAAAATAAGGGGGTAATTGTTGGAGGTGATTTTGCCAACGATACTTTAAGAGAGGGGAATATGGTACTGTTTAACTATTCAAAAAAAGATTATTCGCCAACATTTACCAAACCGACAATCCCTCCTTTCGGCTATCGCTCATGCGTTATATACATCGATGAAAATAATTTAATCACTTGTGGAACTTCGGGAGTAGATATTTCAAAAGACGGTGGAATGAATTGGGAACTCATTTCCAATGAAAGCTTTCATGTTGTTCAAAAAGCAAAAAATGGCAATGCAGTTTATCTTGCAGGCAAAGGAGGAAGAATTGCAAAATTCAACCCCACAACCCAATAACTTAATTAATCAATCACTTATTTAACCAATCACTTTTAACTAGTAACTTATAACTGACTTTGCATTTTTTCCACCATCTTATACGTTGCAGGGCAGTATGAAATATTTTGTTGATGTACATGAATGTATTCCACCATTTTCTTTTTCTTCAAATGCGGGAAACCAGCACAATCATCCGGACGAACTTCATAGATACTACACATATTGTTTTTTAAATTCAAAAACTGACATGGTTGTGATGTATTCATCCAATCCTTATCTTTTTTATCGAAGAACAACCATTTTTCTTTGAACTCATTAGGCGTGATTTCAAAATGAGCAGCAATGCGTTTAATATCTTTATTTGTAAAAGTTGGGCTCATTGATTTGCAGCAATTGGCACAAGACAAACAATCTACTTCTTTCCAAACTTCAGCATCAATTTTTTCGGCTAGTTTATCCAATCCTTTTGGAGGATTCTTTTCAATTTTTCCTAAAAAACGTTTCATTGATTTTTGATGATGACGTACTTTCTGTTTGAACGATCTTAAATTTACTTGCATGAGGTCGATTCGATTTTTGACTAAAAGCGAATGTACGTAATATTGGTCAATGGTTATAAGTCATGTTCAAATCCAACAACTTAATTCGTAACTTCATTGCTTAACTAATATCTCTTATCTCTTAATTCATATCTCTTAACTCCTCATGTGGGAAGCATATAAAAAAGGATACAAAGCCTACCTCCGTTTAGAAAGATCTATGAGCGACAACTCTGTAGAAGCCTATCTGCGCGATGTTTCCAAGCTTACCGATTATTTACAAATCACTGAGCAACTGAAGAACCCCGCTGATATCGAATTAAAAGACTTACAAGCATTCGTAAAATGGGTGGGAGAATTGGGCATGACAGCAACATCACAGAGTAGAATGATTTCAGGCATACGTAGTTTTTATAAATATTGTTTGATAGAGCAAATCTGCACTATTGACCCTTCCGTATTACTCGATGCTCCCAAAACAAAAAGAGCATTACCAGATACATTAAGCTTTGAAGAGATCGAAAGCATGATCGCTCAAATTGATTTGAGCAGCGCAGAAGGTGGTAGAAACAAAGCAATCATTGAAACCATGTATAGCTGCGGATTAAGGGTAAGCGAAGTAGTGAATTTAACTATTTCGGGGCTTTACCTTGATGTAGGGTTTATAAGAGTAATCGGAAAAGGTGATAAGGAAAGATTGATCCCAATAGGATCAGATGCCATCAAATACATTAGCTTATATAAAGAAACCATTCGCAGCCATCAAAACATTCAACCTGGCTTTGAAGACATTTTATTCCTCAATAGAAGAGGCAAAAATTTAACCAGGGTAATGATCTTTTATATCATTAAAGATTTAGCATACAAGGCAGGCATCTCTAAAACCATATCTCCACATACCCTAAGACATTCTTTTGCCACTCATTTGGTGGAAGGCGGTGCTGATCTAAGGGCTGTTCAGGAGATGTTAGGGCATGAAAGCATAACTACTACAGAGATATACACCCATTTAGATCGCGACTTTTTAAGGGATACACTCCAAAGATTCCATCCCGGGTTCAAATAAGATTGTTGAGCATAAACTTCACTTAAAAATATTCCCTTATTACGAAGCCAAAAACGTAGGTTTGCTTTATAAAAAACAATGAATATGAAAAAAATAATGATTGCTGCTTCCTTAATCTGCAGCTTATCGGGCATAGCACAAATTAAAATGCCAGCACCAAGCACAACCCAAAAGATTACACAAGATTTTGGAATGGGTAAAATTGAATTGACTTATTCGCGCCCAAATTCAAAAGGAAGAGTAATGATGAAAGACAATAGTGAATTGGCTCCCCTTGGTCAATTATGGAGAACTGGCGCCAATGCAGCAACCAAACTGTATTTTTCTGATAAAGTAACAATGGGTGGAAAGTCTTTGGACACAGGTTCTTATGTTTTGTATACTATTCCTGGTAAAGAAACTTGGGAAATTGTAATCAACAAAGGATTAAATAACTGGGGAACGGATGGTTATAAAGAAAGTGAAGATGTTGTTCGCTTCAAAGTAAAGTCTATGAAAATGGCAATGACTGCAGAAACTTTTACGCTGCAATTTGCCAATATTCAACCTGAAAGCTGTGAGTTACATATTATGTGGGGAAACACGGCCGTGAGTGTTCCTATTAGCACCAACGTTAAAGATAGAATTCGTGCACAGGTAGAAAAAGCATTGAGCGCAGATCCTGTAAACCCATCAGCCTATGGTGCAGCCGCCACTTTTTATGCAGAGTGGGATAACAACAATGCTAAAGCATTAGAGAATATTAACAAAGCAACTGCAGCCAATCCTAAAGCATTTTGGTTGTTCTTACAAACTGCCAAAATTCAACAAGCAATGGGCGATAAAGTAGCCGCAAAAGCTAGTGCTGAAAAATGCATAGCAGTTGCTACTGAAGCCAAGAACGCAGATTATGTTAGGATGGCTAAAGAGTTGATTGCCAAGTTATAATACAAGTTTATTCAATAAAAAAAGCGATGAAATTCATCGCTTTTTTTATTACTGTATCTCTTATCTTTTATCTCTTCTCTCTTATCTCTTATCTCTTATCTCTTCTCTCTTATCTCTTCTCTCTTATCTCTTCTCTTTTATCTCTTAATTAGCATCTGCCATATCCGGTATCGCTTCCACCTTATAAGCACCAGCATCTAATTTGGCTTTGGTTTCGCTAAATGCCACTAATGTTTCTTGAATATCTGCATCAGTATGCGCAGCTGATGGAATCAATCGGAATATGATATGTCCTTTAGGAATTACCGGATAAATAACAATTGATGCGAATACATGATAATTCTCTCTTAAGTCCATCACCATTGCAGTAGCTTCTTCTACTCCACCAGTCATATAAACTGGAGTAACCGGGCTATCGGTTTTGCCAATATCAAATCCACGCTCTTTTAAGCCAGATTGTAATTTCAATGCATTGCTCCATAATTTTTCTTTTAACTCAGGCATGGTTCGCAACATATCCAAACGCTTAAGATTTCCCAATACAATTGGCATTGGTAAACTCTTAGCAAAAATTTGGCTTCTGATATTGTAACGAATAAAATCAATAATGGCTTTATCACCAGCTAAAAAAGCACCAATTGAAGCCATGCTTTTAGCAAAAGTGGAAAAATACAAATCGATGGCATCTTGACAGCCTTGTGCTTCACCAGCACCTGCACCAGTTTTGCCCAATGTTCCAAATCCATGCGCATCGTCTACCAATAGCCTGAATTGGTATTTATCTTTTAGTGCAGCAATTTCCTTTAGTTTGCCCTGATCTCCTGCCATGCCAAATACCCCTTCGGTAATTACTAAAATGCCACCTGTTTTTTGCTTCTCAATCAACTGGGTTGCTCTAGCTAATTGTTTTTCGCAATCTTCAACATCATTGTGTTTGAATACATAACGATGTCCTGGATGTAAACGCAATCCATCGATAATACATGCATGACTTTCTGCATCGTATACAATTACATCATGTCTGCCACAAATCGCATCGATGGTACTCATGATACCTTGGTATCCAAAATTGAGCAAAATAGCATCTTGCTTGCTTTCAAAAGCAGCCAATTCTTTTTCTAATTGTTCGTGATAATTAGAGTTACCACTCATCATTCTAGCACCCATTGGGTAAGCCATACCAAATTCTTTGGCAGCTTCTGCATCTACTTTTCTAATTTCAGGATGATTGGCCAAACCTAAATAGTTATTTAAGCTCCAAACAATCATGTCTTTTCCACGAAACTTCATTCTACTACTAATCTCACCTTCCAACTTAGGAAAAGAAAAATAACCATGTGCTCTTTCGCGGTGCTGACCCAAGGGTCCAGCATTTTTTAACATTTTTTCAAATATATCTGCCATATTAATAAATTATCATATTCTTAAAACTGCTGCAAAATTAACCAATAAGTAGGAAAGTGCAAACGGTTTTATATATGCAAACCTTACCTTTAGCCTCTAATTAACGAAAATGAAATCAATTAGCATTGAAAAAGCCTTTAAAATAGGTGTTTTTACTCCCTTAATGGTGTTAGTAATTATTGTTGGCAATAGCAGTTTTTTGCTTGCTCAAAAATCGGTTAAGCAACCTGTAAATGCATCTGCCCCTAAGCTAGTAGTTGGCATTGTGATTGATCAAATGAGGTGGGATTATCTCTATCGTTTTGCCCCTTTGTTTAAGGCCAATGGTGGTTTCAAAAGAATGATGAATAATGGATTTAGTTGCGATAATACCCAAATTGGCTACACCCCTTCTGTAACTGCTTGTGGTCATACAGGTATATACACAGGTTCTGTTCCTGCAATTCATGGAATTACTGGCAATGCCTGGTATGATGGGCAGTTAAAAAGATCGGTGTATTGCAGTGAAGATAAAACTGTAGATGGCGTTGGAACTAAAGGCGCAAGCGATGGGCAGATGAGTCCTCGCAATATGTTAACCACTTCTATTTGCGATGAGTTGAGATTGGCCACCAATTTTAAAAGTAAAGTAATTGGTGTAGCATTAAAAGATAGAGGCTCTATCTTGCCAGCAGGTCATAGTGCCAATGGGGCATATTGGTTCGATTCAAAAAGTGGTTATTTTATAACCAGCACATATTACATGAATCAATTACCAGAATGGGTGAATAATTTCAACAAAAGAAATTTACCAGATTCATTGATGAAATTGGGTTGGACCAAAAAATTAAAAGATGAAGAATACTTAAACTATGCAACGGCTGATGAAAAATCATACGAAAATCAACCTTTTGGCAAAGAGCAAACCAAAATGCCTTATACCTTAACCAGAACAGCAACTGAAGGATTTGGAAAACTTTCATCATCACCACATGGCAATACTTTAACTGCAGAAATGGCCAAAGCAGCTGTGATTGCAGAAGAATTGGGCAAAGATGCTATTACCGATTTCTTGGCTGTTAGTTTTTCTTCGCCTGATTATATTGGTCATGCATTTGGTCCCAATTCTTGGGAAAATCTAGACGACTATATTCGGTTGGATGAAGAGCTGGGAAAACTTTTTGACTTTTTAGATGCCACTGTTGGAAAAGGCACCTATACATCATTCTTAAGTGCCGATCATGCGGTTGCCCATGTTCCAGCATTTATGAAAGAAAACAAATTGCCTGGCGGAGTAATCAGTGATAGCAAAGTATCTGCTGATCTCAATGGAAAAATTAAAGAAAAGTTTGGAATTGACAATGCTATTGTAAGCATGTATAATTATCAAGTTCATTTTAACCGCTCTAAAGTAGATAGCTTAAACATTAATAAAACACAATTGAATGATTTTGTAATTCAATATTTGTTGAAATTAGAACAAGTTTCCAATGCATTTCCAACCGCATCTATTCTTAGTGCCCCAATGCCACAGGTTTTAAGAGAAAAATTGGCCAATGGATTTTTCTACAACAGAAGTGGCGATATACAAATAGTGTTAAAGCCTGGTTATATTGATGGTAATGACAAAGGCACTACCCATGGTTTATGGTATCCATATGATGCCCATATTCCTCTATTGTGGTATGGATTTGGCATTAAACAAGGAAAATCAAATAGGGAAGTATATATGCATGATATTGCTTCTACCATTGCTGCGCTTTTGCATATTCAAATGCCAAGTGGAAATATTGGAAAACCCATTGAAGAAGTGTTGAAATAACCAAAAGAAAAAGATTATAGCCATAAGCTATAAATCAATGCCTACATTTTTCAAATTCAATAATATATTGCACAAAACAATCCTCCATGAAAAAACAAATTCAACTGATTTTATTGGGAATTTTGGTGGTATTCAGCACCAATGCTCAATTAAATTTATCCGACAAAATTCCATTTGATTCAAAAGTAAAAATGGGCAAACTCTCCAACGGATTAACTTATTATATAAGGGCCAACCAAAAGCCTGAGAAAAAAGTAGAATTGCGATTGGTAGTAAATGCAGGTTCTATTTTAGAAGACGATGATCAGCAAGGTTTGGCGCATTTTACCGAACACATGTCTTTTAACGGCACAAAGAACTTCAAAAAAAATGAGTTGGTTAGTTTTTTACAAAGTATTGGAGTAGACTTTGGCGCTGACTTAAATGCTTATACCAGTTTTAATGAAACGGTGTATATTCTTCCAATTCCATTAAGCGATCCGAATAATTTTAAGAAGGGTTTGCTTGTTTTACAAGATTGGGCTTCTGCTGTAACATTCGACAATAAACAAATTGATGATGAACGCGGCATTGTTTTAGAAGAAAGCAGATCCGGCAAAGGAGCAGACGACAGAATGGGAAGAAAAGTTTATACCAAACAATATGAAGGATCTAAATACGCAGAAAGATTACCGATTGGCAAAGACAGTATTTTAAAATCATTTAAATACGATGCCATCAAGCGTTTTTATCGCGACTGGTATCGCCCTAATTTAATGGCAGTTGTTGTTGTTGGAGATATTGATGTTGCAGAAACAGAAAAAATGATTCAAACAATGTTTGGCGGATTAAAAAATCCAGCTAACCCGCGTCCTAGAATTTTACCAACACTTCCAGTTAGAACAAAAAATGAATCATTGGTAATTACAGACAAAGAAGCCACCAATTTTAGAATTCAGTTGAACTATGGAGCAGTTCCTTCAAAAACAGAACTTACCATTGGCGATTATAGAAAAGAAACGTTGATTAAAAACATGTTTACTTCCATGCTCAACCAACGCATGAGCGAATTGGCCCAAAGCGCCAATCCTCCTTTCATTGGAGCAGGTGCTGGCTTTGGTTCTGAAGCTAGAGGTTATGAAGGATTTATAAATGTTGCCATCCCGGGTAAAAAAGGAATTGATACAGCACTCAATGCATTGATCACAGAAGTAGAAAGAGTAAAGAAATTTGGGTTCACGCAAGGTGAATTAGAAAGAGCCAAAAAATCTGAATTGGCCTCCATTGAAAGAAGCTATAACAACAGAGACAAAACAGCATCTGAGCAAATTGTTGAAGAGTATATTCGTCATTTTTTAGAACAGGAACCTGCTCCAGGAATAGAAACAGAATATAAATATGCTCAGGAGCTTTTGCCTGCTATTCAGTTACAAGAAGTAAATGCCATTGCCAATGAATTAAAGCAAACTCAACAGTTTTTTGCCAGTGTTCAAGGCCCAGAAAAATCCGAAACACCTATCCCTACTGGCGCTTCTTTGCTTGCTGCTATCGAAAATATTAGTAAGGCCCCTATAAAAGCCTATGAAGAAAAATCGATTGCAACCAGTTTGTTAAAGACAAAACCAACCCCAGGTAACTTAGTAAAAGAAACCAAGAATGAAACTTTAGGAATCACTGAATTACAGTACAGCAACGGAACAAAGGTTATTCTGAAGCCTACCAATTTTAAGCAAGACGAAATTATCATGACCGGATTTAAAAAAGGCGGAATTAATACTTATAGTCTTGAAGATAAATACAGCGCAGAAAATGCAAGCACTATTATTCAACAAATGGGTATTGGAGATTTTACTCCAGTAGATCTTCGTAAATTTTTAGCTGGGAAAATAGCAGCTGCAAGTGTAGGCCTTAGTGCTATCAATGTAAGTGCTGGTGGCAGAAGTTCTATCAAAGACGTTGAAACCATGTTTCAATTACTCTACTTGAATTTTACCAATACTAGAAAAGATGAAGCACTTTTCACTGCTTGGAAAGAGAAACAGAAAACACAAATGCAATTCATGACTGCAGATCCGCAATTTGCTTTCTTAGATTCTGTATACAAGGTTTTATACGATGGAAACCCACTTGCACCTACACAAATTCCAAAACCTGGTAATTACGATAAAATAAATTTAGACAGATCACTAGCTATCTACAAAGAGCTAACTTCTGACGCAAATGATTTCACCTTCATCATGGTGGGCAATATTGATGTTGAAGCAATCAAGCCATTATTAGCTACCTACATAGCAAGTTTACCATCAAAAGGTGGTATTGGAAAAATTGGAGACAATGGGGTAAGGGTAAAAAAAGGAGTAAAGGATTTTACTGTTTACAAGGGCAAGGAACAAAAGAGTTTTATATTAAATATTTATTCAGGAGAAGTTCCTTATTCCGAAGATTTGGCATTTAAAGCAGAAATGTTGGCTGAAATTTTAAATATTAAAATCATAGAAGATTTAAGAGAAAAAATTGGCGGAATTTATAGCGGCGGAATTAATGGCACAGTTCAAAAATACCCTTACAACAGTTATATATTTGGGCTTCAATTACCTTGTGGGCCTGAAAACGTAGATAAATTAAAGAAAGCTGCTGCTGAAGAAATTGAGAAAATAAAAACCAATGGCCCCGAACAAAAAGACCTAGACAAAGTGAAGAAATCATTGATGGAAAAATACACCGTGAATATGAAAGAAAATAATTTCTGGACTGGCGTTTTACAAGGAATTTATTTCAGTGACAAAGACCCTCAAAGGACATTAAATTATGAAAAAGTAGTTGCTGATATAACTGTAGCTGATATTAAAAAAGCGGCCAACCTATTATTTGATGGAAAAAATATCATTGGTGGTATATTGCTTCCTGAGAAACAATAACACATGATCATGCTATAATCAAAAAGGACCCGTTCTAGATTGCCCCCAAAAAGTTAGCCACTTAATGGGGGCATTTTTTATTTACTATATTTACGCATACAGCATTCAATCATTGAAAAAGAGAATCAAAAAAATAGTTAAAAGTTCAAATTCAAGGAATTGGCTGAGCGAAATACATTTTCGAACACAACAAGCAACCCATCTAATTAAGAATACATTTTTTAGAATTAAGCATCCTGAATTAGCCATTCCAACAGACCGAGATTTATTTGAAACATTTCAACTTGATTATGCCCTGTATTTTTCAGATGGGCAATTGGCTGCAAATGAGTTGATTGAATGGAGTAAGCCCTATTTATTAAATGATGCATTGCATATACTCGATTGGGGATCTGGCGTTGGGAGAATCATTCAGCATATTCCTGCTATATTACCAAAAGCGATTTGCTATGGCGCAGACATCAATCAACAAAGAATCAGTTGGTGCAGAAAGCACATAGATGATGTACTATTTGATTCTATAGAAGATCAGCAACTACCCTATCCTTCCGAATTATTTGATCTTGTTATTGGCATATCCGTATTTACACATATTCAAGGCAATGATCAAGCATTTTGGTTGAAAGAATTGCATAGAATTACTAAACCAGGAGCTGTTGTTGTTGTTTCTACGCATGGATCTTTTTTTGAGAAAAACATGAATACAGCTGAATTGAGCACTTACCAATTAAAAGGCTGGCAAAGCAATAACTATCAAGAAAAAGGGCATCGCTTATTAAGCACTTATAACAAGGCTTCCCATTTCAAAGAATTAGCAGGGCCCTATTTTAATGTCCAAAAGCATTATGATGGAAAAAGCCACCCAGAAAAACTGGGTGGCCAAGATATTTGGATATTAATAAATCAATAAGTGAACTTTATTCCGCCTTATTCTCCTTCTGATATATCTATCTTACTCATTTTGAAGTAGTCGTTTTATTTTTCATAGTTGCTTTACGCAAGTCATCTAATTTAGCGATGTAGATACTTCTTCCGTGTGTGCCTAAAACAATTTCATTGTCACGTGGGTGAATAACAAGATCATGCACCGGAACACTATAAGGCAACCCTTTGTTCCACATCATACTGGTAGCTCCTCCATCAATACTTACATACAATCCACCATCGGTTCCAACATATATAATGTCCTGGTCTACTAAGTCTTCTTTCACAACATTTACTGGCTCAGCGGGCAAATCTTTGGCAATCTGTTTCCAGTTAGCACCATAATCGTCACTCACGTATACATAGGCATTGAAATGATCATTTCTATATCCATTTAAAGATAAATAAACCCTACCCTCTTTAAATGCACTAGCAGAAACCCTACTTACATATAATCCTTTAGGCAATTGTTTATTATTCAATAAAGTCCATGTATATCCTCCATCCTTGGTAACATGAATATTTCCATCATCTGTTCCTGTATAAATTAAACCAAAACGCAAAGGGCTTTCACTCATGGTACAAATTGTTCCGAACGGCACATCACCTTGATCAGGATTGGTACTTAAATCTCCACTCATTGTAACGGTGCTATCTCCTTTATTGAATGATCGATGAAACTTGTTGCTTCCATAATAAAAAACGTCTTGATTATGTCTGCTAATTAAGATAGGTGTTTGCCAATTGTAACGCAATGGTGTTTCCCCTAAATCCCTTGATGGTCTAACAGATTTACCCCTTTGAAAACCAGTTGATGGTGCCCCTAATACTTGTCTGGAATAGGCTCCAAATTGAGACCCACTGTACACTGTTTTATTATCTCTCCAATCTACTTGAACCTGCATCCCATCTCCACCATTAATACCTTTATAAGGATTCTCTCCATTATCAGTCCAGTCTAAATTCATTACCGATTTGCTAGATCCGTACCAAGTTCCATTGTCTTGCAAACCTCCATAAACATTATAAGGAGTAGCCATGTCAACAGCAATATTGTAGAACTGCCCAACAGCTGGAGTATTGGCTTTAAACCAATGTGCTCCATTGTCATAAGTAATATTGGCACCTCCATCATTTCCATTGATCATATGGGTTTCTTTATTTGGGTTGATCCACATTACATGATGATCTGAATGAACATTTTCTCCACCAATAGTCTTGAACGTTTTTCCAGCATCTAAACTCATTTGTAATCCAACACCCGTTAAAACAATTTTGTTTTCGTTAGAAGGGCTTAGAAATACTTTTCCAAAATAATATCCATAAGTACTGTAGATTCCAATCGGATCTTTATGGGTTTTTACCCATGTTTTTCCAGCATCATCACTGCGATACAATTCACAGCCGATGATTGGTGTTTCAAACAAAGCGGTATTGGCATCAAAAAGAAAATCGTAAATAGCTGTAGCAGCTAGTTTATCTGCCTGAACCATTTCTTTTAAATTAGTAGCAGTGTATTTTGCAGGAATGCCATTTCTGGGAGACTTTATAAAAGCATTGAGTTTTTTATCGTCTAAAGCAGCAAATTGCTCTTTAGTAAGCGCTTTAAAATCTGCCAATACATATCGAGTAGAATCTGCAGTTAAAGTAGTTGTAGTTGCTGATTTTCTAAAATTATTATCCACCACAGCATATACAATATTGGGCTTTGCTGGATAAACAGCCAAGCCAATTCTTCCTACCCCATCACCGGAAGGAAATCCACTTGCTGCAGTTGAAACCAACTCCCAATTCTCACCTCCATTGGTACTTTTATAAATACCACTTGTTTTACCGCTTTCTTCAAAATTCCAAGCCCTTCTGGTTTTATACCACATGGCAGCATATACTTCATTGGGATTTACCGGATTGATATCTAAGTCTACACATCCAGTATTTTCATCTACATACAATGTTTGTTTCCAGCTTGCACCACCATCGGTTGTTTTATAAACACCACGTTCTTTATTGGCTGAATACAAATGCCCTAAAGCAGCAACCCAAGCAGTATTGGGGTCAGAAGGATGTAACTGAATTTTACCGATATGATGACTCTCAGGTAGGCCTATCCATTGCCAATTTTTGCCATTATCCGAAGACTTATATACGCCCAGTCCGGCATAGGTTGATCTACTGGCATTAACTTCTCCAGTTCCTACCCAAATTATTTTATTGGCCCAGTTTACCGCAATATCACCAATAGTAAGAATATCTGTTGAATCGAATACTGGAACAAAACTTTGTCCATTGTTGTTGGTATGCCAAAGACCACCAGTGGCATAAGCAACATAAAACTCAGTGGGATCAACTGGATTTACATCCAAGTCTACTACCCTTCCACTCATTACATTGGGTCCAACATTTCGGAATCCGGTAGCATTGGCTATTGAATTTTGTTGAAGTGCTTTACGTTGATCGATCGTTTTTAATCGGTCATTGGCGTTTGTTGGTTTTACTTGGGCTAATAATTGGCTACAAGCAATAATTAACAGTAAAGAAAAGATTTTTCTCATGGCAGTTATGTATTTTCGGAAACCGAATGTAAGTAATATGCGCTTTCTTTTGCTATTCATCCTCGTTTTTTTCTGCCTTGATACATTTAGTCAGTGTAAAACATTCCAATTGTCATCCAAAGGAGATACCCTTAATTGTACCGACATGAAAGGCTTAAAACAGGGAAAATGGATTAATAGATACCCTAAACTTAGGGGTGAACCAGGTTATGATGAGGAAGGGGTATATAAAAATGATCGAAAAGAAGGCATGTGGAGAACCTATAATTTGATGGGCGACATGCTGGCACAAGAAAACTTTAAATGGGGTAACAAAAATGCCAAATGCTACTATTTTACCATTGTGGGATTAGAGCATGAAGAAAGTTGGAGAGCAGTGAACCCCGATAAAGGGTTTGACACCATTGATGTTCAAGACTTAAAAGATCCCAATAAATACGAAAAAACAATTGTAAAAACCGATGGAAAGTCTTTAAAGCATGGTATTTGGAAATATTATATTCCTGGCACAGGCAATGTGATTGAAACCCAGGAATATTTTATGGATAAATTAATAGATCCAGCAGATGAGTCAAATGCTTTAATAGAAGATGCAAAAATTGCAGTACCCAGTAAAACAGATAGTATTGTACCCAAAAATACCAAGCCCAAAGAAGTACTGGAATTTGAAAAGAAAAATCCAAAGAAAACAAAGCCAAAATCTGGCAAAACAATTCCAGACCATATTTAAAGGTCGGTAATTTTGATTCCTAAAGGAGCAATTAATGCATTGACCTTTTTCATTATTCCAGTTGATTTTTTTATTTTTCTAGCATAAAAACAAGGAATTGAATTGAATCGATCATATCCGTTACTGATAACCAATTGACGGTATTCATTTAATATTTGCTGAAGTAAAGGCAGACTAGCTAAATCAAATCGATTTTGATGTCTTGATAGTACGGCAGGATGCTCAAACGAATAGCCACTGATATGTAAAAAAAGCAACGGAAATTCATTGTTTACCATATATTGTTCATCAACCTTGCTGATGAATCTTTCATGTAAATTCCAATAAGCCAGATTTGCACCTGGGTTTAAAAAAATGCCAACGCCCTTAAAAAAAGAGGGCACCAGATTCAACCATAATTGATCTACCCCCATTCCTTCTGCAAAATTATAATAACATTCATCTTGCATATGTTTCATCCACCAATCAAAGAAGGCAAATACATTTTTCCCTGGCTTAAAAGCTAAAAACCCCCCATTATAAATGCCAGAACGTAGCATATCTCTTTCCTTTGGCAAAAAAACATCATTGGGATAAGGTTTATCAATGTGCGGAGTTAATAAGATATCTTGAGTATTTAATTCGGTTTCAATTGATTCAAATGAGTGAAATATTTGCATATCCGAATCTAAATAGATCAACAAGTCTGGCTGATAATGTAAAAGAATATGGTTACCCACAAAGGCTTTCATGGCACAATTCAACTCAATCACAGTATATTTTTCAGCCATTTCCGCAAAAGATGGGATGGACAAATCCGATACTTCTAAAATTGTATATGGTTCAAAGTCAGCAACAACAAATTGATTGTTTATTTTATCTGTCAACCCAATAATTACTTGATAGCTTGGATTAAACTGAATAAATGAATCAGCCATTGTTTTACAATGAGCTAAGTGATTAACTGAACATACTGTATAAAGAATTTTTTTTAAGAACATTTTTGGGCAACAATAATGGTGTTTAAATAAAAATGATCCGATTTGGGCAAAATAGGTTCAACGATAGAAAATAAGATATTCATACTTGGAACAACTATTTGTCTTATTATTTTTTTAAAAAAATTAAATCTAGAAAAAAAGAACACACGGTCTATCCAATGATCGTTGATATACAAGACAAATAATTGATGCAAGGCACTCAAAAAATGTCCATTCTTATCGGTTACAACAACCTTAAAGCCATTTTTCTCCAGCATATCTTTTAATGCAAATTGGGTATATCGGGCAAAATCAATTGGCGCTTCGTGCTCTTCCCAAGCAAAAGGACAAGTGATTAAAATTTTACCCCCAATTTTGAGCACCCTGTTTAACTCAGGAAGAATATTTGGCAAGGTAAAAACATGTTCAAATACTTCACTTGTAAAAATCGAATCGAAATGAGCTGCTTCGAAAGGTATAGTAACTCCATCATAATAAACGTCGATACTTTCATTGGTATGACTATGGCCTTCACTATCATAATCTAATCCAGTATAAGTGTTAACACCAGTAAAAAGAGATTGGTAAGGCTTTTCCCCACATCCAAAATCGAGTAAATCCCCGCTCAATTGTGGGGCATATAAACTAATTTTGCGGTACAACCCTTTTCGGATGTAGTACAAAGGATGCGCAATCGGCGGGTTAAAATTGACTGGAACCATAATGTATAATAAACAGCTTCTAGGTAGCAAGATAAAGCGTTTGTAGCATTATGATCCGAAAAAAATCATTTTTCTAAATAACATCGGAGTATGACCATTCGATACGATTATCAAATTTTTTGTAAGCAACAATTTGGCGGAATTTCAAGGTATTATTATGAGTTGATCAAAGGATTGGAAGCCAGTGCCGAAACGACCATTCAATTGGATTTACTTTTTGCTGATAATCGATACTTTCAAACACTTAGAGGAAATAACTCGGCTTGGAGTAAGCTGCATTTTAAAGGGAAAAAAGATTTTACTTACTTATTTGCAAAATTCTATGACGCATGTCAATTGAAGCATAAAACTTTTGATATTTTTCATCCTACCTATTACAACAGATCTTCTTTAGAAAGAACCAAGGGCAAGCCAATGGTGGTAACCATTCACGATCTAATTGATGAAAAGTTTTTTATTGAAAATGATGGATTGCATGATCGACTTGAAGCC
Source organism: Sphingobacteriia bacterium (assembly GCA_947456855.1). Classification (GTDB taxonomy): domain Bacteria; phylum Bacteroidota; class Bacteroidia; order Chitinophagales; family Chitinophagaceae; genus Sediminibacterium. Next base: position 56,576 of record CANGTR010000001.1, read on the forward strand.
AGAAAAGCGCATATCGAAAAAGCTGCAAAAATCATTGCAGTTTCAGAAAGTACAAAAAAAGATTTGATCGATATTTACCATGTAGCACCTGAAAAAATTCAAGTGATTTATCATGGAAATAGTTTTACAAGATCTTTACCTCGTTTTTCTTTAGAAGCCAAATTACCTTCTCCTTATTTATTCTATTTGGGAAGACGGGATGGATACAAAAATTTTATTCCATTCATCAAAGCAGTAAAATCTTGTTTGCTGAACGATCATTCATTGAGTATGGTTTGTGCAGGTGGAGGTGATTTTACCAAAGAAGAATTGACCGTATTTGATGAGCTAGGAATTAGAAAACAAGTCAAATTGGTACCCATCCTTTCAGATATGGAATTAGCCAGCTTTTACAACAATGCTGAATTGTTTATTTATCCAAGCTTGTATGAAGGTTTTGGACTCCCCATTATAGAAGCCTTTCAATGTGGATGTCCGGTAATAACTTCCAATTGCTCTAGCATGATTGAAATTGGCGCCAATGCAGCTACTTATTTTGATCCTAAAGACGAGATATCCATTTTACAAACTGTTCAGCAAATGCTTTATAACAAACCTGATCAACAAAAAATGGTAGATATGGGTTACTCACGTGCTCAAGATTTCAATTGGCCATCAACGGTTAATAAAACGCTTCAATTATACCATTCAATTTAATTAAAGTAGTTTCGCAAAACAAATAAAAAACATGAAGATCAAACCCATAAAAGCATTTCGTGCACTTCTTGGTTTAGATGAAAACAAATCGACTTTTCCTGATGATTTTGAAGAAATACATCGGATAATCATTCAGAAAGTTAGACCATATACAATGACAAGTGAGGAGCGCTTATTTGGGCTAATCGAGAGTGTAAAATATGTTATCCATAATAATATCCCAGGAGATTTTGTTGAATGTGGTGTATGGAAAGGAGGAAGCATGATGACCATTGCAGAAACCTTAAAATATTTAAATGTAAGCAATAGACATTTGTATTTATACGACACATTTGCTGGAATGACCGCACCTACCGATGATGATGTAGATCAATTAAATAGAGACGCTGCATCTCAATTAAACCAAGACATCAACCAAAAAACAGAAAGTGTTGTTTGGGCCTATTCTGGATTAGAAGAGGTAAAAAAGAACATTGCCCGAACCAATTATCCTCCAGAATTCATTCACTTTATAGAAGGCGATATTCTAAAAACCATTCCTGCAACCATTCCCAAACAGATAGCTTTACTTCGATTAGATACAGACTGGTATGCCTCTACTAAGCACGAGATGGAGCATTTGTTTCCGATTTTGGCACCCAAAGGAATAATCATTGTAGATGATTATGGTTTTTGGAAAGGTTCGAGAAAAGCTGTTGACGAATACTTGAGTCAGCATGGAATTGCATTAATGCTACATAGAATGGATGCAACAGGAAGATCGGCGGTGAAGTTATAATTAGGCGTTTGCTAAACCCAAGTTTTTTTTGATTGCAAACAACCATTTACCCAAACTGGTACGGAGTAATAAATGCAAAATTCTTAATCGGAATTGCCAAATTCTACACAGTATTGAAAACCCAAAATAAGATTCATAGATCTGGATATTTTCTTTCAATGAATCAAGATATTGATTGGTACTGATACCCGAATCATCAAATACAGCAAGGGTTTCATTGATATACCCGTAGGGCTCATCTTTTAATCGGCACATTAAATCGTAATCCATTCCAATTTTCAAATGGAGTTTAAAAGGGCCTACCCTATTGTACACTTCTTTTTTAACAAACCATGTTGGATGAGCAACAGATCGCATTCCCCGATACAATTTATGTTTATCAAATGGCTTTCCAATAATGATTGGTGCACCTCCCCTGATAACTTGTATATTTCCACTAATCCAATTCACTTGCGGGTGCAAATTAAAATAATCAGTTACCTTTTCAATCACTTGATTAGATCCATAAATATCTCCAGCATGCAATAAATGGGTAATAGAAAATTTTGCCAATTGAATGCCTTTATTAAATGCATCTGAAATACCTCTATCCCTTTCATTGATCCATTTTCGATAAGAAGGCTGTGGTGTAGTTAAAAGCCAGTTTGCAATATCCGAATTACTTGATCCATTAATAATCAGATGCTCTTGTGGAAGAACCGTTTGGTCATCAACAGACTTGCAGGTTCTTTGTAAATCTGCAAGATTATTGAAACAAATACTAATAACAGAAACATCCAACATAGGTATTTATGCTTATAAAGGTTTTGACAATTTTTCTAAAAACAATGCCAACCCTTTGCGTTTGGCTTCGTTTAATTCATAACTCAAATTAGTAGAATAGTAATAACGCATATCGTAATTATCAAATTGAACCGTTTTTAATACTTCATCCAAATGATTCACCCCATAAGCATTGGCCCTATTAAAAGCATCAATAAAATCCGGATCAACAGGTTTATTAGCCACCCATGCTGCAAATACAAATGGCAAACCAGTTAATGCCTTCCAAGCACTGCCTAAATCATAGGCAAATCGAGAAATTTTCCGCTGTTCAAAAGCCCGATCACCAATCACAATTCCAGCCGTTTTCCCTTTTATTTTATCTCTAAAATCGACACCTCCTTCTACCAACTCTATGTGTTTTCCCCAATATTCTTTTAATAAAATCTTTACCAAATTAACAGAAGTTCTACTCTGATAATCTAGCAGTAAAGTATCCGCATCTTCTAATGGAACTTCGCTAAATAAAGCAACTGAAGCCACTTCCCCCTCTGTTCCAATACAATAATCAGTGATGATATAAGACTCCTCTAATTGGGGAATGAGGGCCACTGGAATCAACCCTATATCAATACTGCCGTTTAGTAACTTTTCGCCAATACTGGCAGGATGGTCTTCGATTAGGGATATTCGATCCATCAGCCCCGATTGCTTGACCCCATATAACAGCGGACGGGTATTCAAATAACTTACCGCTCCAACCCTTAAACTCTTGTTCAATTCAGCTACTTTTGCACAAAGAAACGAATATATATCAACATGGAGCTAACCAACCTAACAGCAATTTCGCCTATCGACGGAAGATACCGTAAAAAAGTGAATCATTTAGACGAATATTTTTCAGAATATGCCCTGATTAAATACAGGGTTTTAGTGGAGATTGAATACTTTTTCTTTTTAGCCGATCAACGATTTTTTAAACTTCCAACCAAAGCACGATTGCAGCTTAAAAAAGTATTGGATGAATTTAGTTTGGACGATGCCAGGCAAATCAAACAATTAGAAGCGGTTACCAATCATGATGTAAAAGCTGTTGAATATTTTTTAAAGGAACAAGCAGACAAAGCAGGCATTGGTCATTTAAAAGAGTGGATTCACTTCGGACTTACTTCACAAGATATTAATAATACCGCAATTCCATTAAGCTGGAAGCACGCTATGGAACATGAGTATCTACCCTCAATTATTAATTTACAGAATACTATTTATCAATTAGCTGCAAAATGGAAGGACGTTCCAATGCTGGCACGTACCCATGGGCAAGCAGCATCTCCTACCCGATTAGGCAAAGAATTAATGGTTTATGTAGAACGATTAAACAATCAGATAGAATTGTTTAGCAGCATACCCTATGCGGCAAAATTTGGTGGTGCTACCGGAAACTTCAATGCACATCAAATTGCATTTCCAAAAAGAAAATGGGTAGATTTAGGCAATGCTTTTGTAGAAGACACATTAGGTCTTCAAAGAATGCAGTTTACCACGCAAATAGAACATTACGATTCATTGGCTGCACAGTTTGATGCAATTAAAAGAATCAACACTATTTTAATTGATTTGTGCAGAGATATTTGGACTTATATTAGTATGGATTATTTTAAACAACAAACCAAAAAAGGTGAAGTTGGTTCTTCTGCAATGCCACATAAAGTAAATCCCATAGATTTTGAAAATGCAGAAGGCAATTTAGGAATTGCCAATAGTTTACTAGAACACCTAAGTGCCAAATTGCCAACCAGCAGACTGCAAAGAGATTTAACAGATTCAACCGTTCTAAGAAATATAGGAGTTCCTATCGCTCATATCAGTATATCTGTCAATTCATTGCAAAATGGTTTATCAAAACTCATTTTGAATGACATAGCCATTAAAGCAGACTTAGAAAACAACTGGGCTGTTGTAGCTGAAGCAATTCAAACAATATTAAGAAGAGAACAATATCCAAACCCTTATGAAGCCTTAAAAGAGCTCACGAGAGGTAAGGCTAAAATCGACAAAACCTCCATTCATGCTTTTATCAACTCACTAAAAATAAGTGCCGCACTTAAAAAGGAATTAAAATCAATAAGCCCTAGTAATTATTTTGGTGTAAATCCCACTTTCTAGTAATGAGAAGCAACCAATTTAATAGTTTGGTATTGTATTTGATTTGACAACCAATTATTAATGCTCAAATAATATTTGACTGAAGAGATTCTTAACCATATTAAGCAGAACCATTTTAATTTTAATAGCAATTATCTTGCTATTATTAATTGCCATTCAAACAAATTATGTTCAAAATAGAATGGTGAATTTTGCAACCAACAAGTTATCTGTAGAGCTTGGGACGGAAGTAAAAATCAAAAATGTAAGTATTTCTTTATTCAATAAACTGAATATGGAAGGCATCTTAATTCGCGATAAACAAAAAGATACAATCTTATATGCCGGACAATTCAGGGTTAGGATTACAGATTGGTTCTTTCTTAAAAATAAAGCAGAGTTAAAATACATAGGCTTAGAAGATGCTGTGGTGAAATTACAGAGAAAAGACTCCATTTGGAACTATCAATTTCTAGCAGATTATTTCTCTTCTCCATCCCCGAAAAAAAAGAAAAAAACAACATTTGAATTAAACTTGAAAAAAGTTGATTTGAAAAACATACGCTTCATCCAAAATGATTTATGGACTGGCGAAATTACCAATGTTCAATTAGCGGGTTTAAGCATGGAATCCGAAAAAATTGATATTGCTAAAAAAAGATTTCTTATCAATAATATCATTCTAAACAAACCATCAGTTGTACTTCAGAGTGTAGACGGGTTAAGGCCATTAAAAAAAGCATCTTCCGAAAAAACAATACCTGATACTGGACTATATTTTAATGAAGCAGGTTTGGATATTAAATTAGCACAATTACAAATCATCAATGGCAGTTTATTCATTGAAGGAAACTTAGATAAAGCCGACCCTGGTTTCGACGGCTCACATATTGAATTAAATAAATTAACTGGCACCATTAACAAACTTAAATTTCAAAAAGATACACTTACTGCATCTGTGAATCTTGCTGTGAAAGATAGAAGTGGGTTAGAAATTAAAAAACTTAAAACCAATTTCAGACTCACTCCTCAAATAATGGAATTAGCCCAACTTGACTTGCAAACCAACAAAAGCAGATTGGGCAATTATTACGCCATGAAATTCAAGGATTTCAACAAGGACTTTAACGATTATGAAGAAAAGGTAGTGATGGATGCAAAATTCACTAACGCAAAAGTACATAGTGATGATATTGCTTATTTTGCTCCTGAGTTAAAATCATGGAAGAAAGAAGCAATCATCTCAGGTAAATTTTTAGGAACAGTTGCTGATTTTAAAGTAAATCAATTCAATGCCAGAATAGGTTCTACAACATCTATAAATGGTTCATTGAGCATGAAGGGGCTGCCAGATATAGACAATACATTTATTGGCTTTAACAATGGCACTGTATTTTCCAATGCCAATGACATCAGTGTGATAATACCTGACTTAAAAAAAATGACCAATCCAGACATTGGTTCCTTAGGGCAAATCATTTATAGAGGCAATTTTAATGGCAGTATTCATGATTTTAAAACTGCAGGCGTATTTTCTAGCAATTTAGGCGGTTTAAATACCAATATAAGCATGAAACTTCCGCTTAAAGGAGAACCATCCTATGAAGGGTTTTTGGAATCAGAAAAATTTAACATCGGTAAATTTCTGGCTATTTCAGAGTTAGGCATGATAAATTTTAAAGGGAAAATTGCTGGAACCAGTTTTTATTTAGACAAACTAAAAACAAAGTTTGTGGGTGAAGTAAAAGCAATAAACTATAATGGCTACGAATACACCAATATAGAAACCAACGGCACCATTCAGAAAAAATATTTCAATGGTGATTTAAAAATAAATGACCCTAACCTTTCATTTACTTCTAATGTAGAAATTGATTACAGTAAAGATCAACCATTGTTTAACATCGTAGGGGATCTTTCTAAGTCGGACTTAAAAGCGCTCAATCTTTACAAAGACAAAATTGAAATTGTTGGCTTATTGGATGTAAATTTCATAGGAAAAGACATTGATAAATTTATTGGTACAGCAAAATTTTTAAACGCAGTTGTTAAAAGTGAAAACACAACAGTTCGCTTCGACTCATTAAACTTAACATCAAGCTATAAAGACTCCATAAAATCATTACATATAGGCAGCAATGATTTCAATGCATCGATTAATGGTAAATTTAGTATTCTAGAATTGCCAGCAAGTTTTCAATCATTTTTATACAATTATTATCCGGCTTATATAAAACCCATCAAGACTGTTCCAAGGAACCAGCAATTTAACTTTATAATCAATACTCAATATTTTCAACCATACATAAGATTAATTCAAAAAGATGTTACTGGATTCAACGACTTAACTTTAAAAGGAACCATAGATACAAAAAACAATTTATTAAATCTAGACGCTTTTGTTCCTTACGCTAAATATAAAAAATATTCATTGATTGGATTTTCTCTTATCGGAAAAGGAAACTATGACTCTTTAACGCTATCAACCAATATTAGCAATATCGAAATCGGAGATAGTTTAACACTCCCTAACTCAATAATCACCATTTCTTCTCAGAAAGATCATTCCGTTGTTGGAATTAAAACCAAAACATTAAACAAACAAAATAGTGCAGATATCTTAGCAGATGTATATACCCTTACCGATGGAGTGCGAATTCAATTTAGGCCATCTGCATTTACATTGAACGAAAAAGAATGGATAATTGAAAAAGCAGGAGAACTAGAAATTAGAAAAAACTATATCAATGCCAAGAATGTTAAGCTTACTCAAGGGTTTCAAGAATTAACAATAGAACCAAGTACCGACTTAAAAGGCAATAAAAATAGCCTAGAAGTTAAATTAAAAAGCATCATTCTTGGAGATATCACCTCCTTATTTCTCAAAAAAGAACGTTTAGAAGGGCTTGCTAGCGGAAGCATTAAACTAAATGATTTTTATGGGGACTTTAATGCAAGTACAGCTATTAAGGTAGAAGAATTCAGGTACGACAAAGATTCCATAGGATTGGTAAATATCAATGCAGGTTTTAGAAACAGTACTGGCCTTATACCATTTAGCATCAGTTCTCCCAACGAGGGATATAATTTCTCCGCTGAAGGTTCGTATAATATTAATGACACAACAGGAACTTCATTTAATACCAATATTGATTTAAAAAAATCTCAAATAGGCATTATTCAGCAGTTTTTAGCTGGTTTGTTTTCCGATCTATCTGGCGAAGCAACTGGCAAACTAAATATTAGCGGAGATTTAAACGCTCCTAATTTAATAGGCAAAATACACTTGAAGCATGCAGGAATGAAAGTAAACTATACACAAGTATATTACTCAATCGATTCTGCTACTATTCAATTTAAAGAAGATGGCATTGATTTTGGGAAATTCTCTATTAGAGATAAGTACAACAATATGGGAGTTGTATCAGGAAAACTATTGGAGAAGCAATTCAAAAACATGGCTTTTGATTTTGACCTATCTACTGAAAAGCTTTTATTAATCGACACAAAATCAACAGACAATCAACAGTTTTACGGTAAAGCTATTGGCAAAGCTACATTGAGTTTTAAAGGACCAGAAACTGCTTGTAAAATGACCATTGTGGCCGAATCGAACGATAGTTCTCATATTGTAATTCCAAATTCCATTAGCAAAGAGAGTGGTGCAGCAGATTTTATTGTTTTTAAAGAATATGGAACCGAAATGGCGGAATTAAAAGAAAAAAGCAATTTTAATTTGTTGGTAGATTTAGATATTACAGCCAACAATAAAGTGGCTATTGATGTGATTATGGATGACCTCACTGGCGATGTAATCAAAGCAGTTGGAAATGGCCGATTGAGGATTAAAGCAGGAACCATTGAACCTTTAACAATTAAAGGAAAATACAATATTGAAAGAGGAAACTACGATTTTAGTTTTCAATCTATTCTAAAAAAACCATTTGCATTATTACCCAATGCTGGAAATTTTATCGAATGGAATGGCGATCCATTTAAAGCAGAATTACACATTGATGCACAGTATACCGCAGAAAGAGTTTCTTTAACAGATCTTATTGGGAACAACACATTTAGCGGCACTGTTAAAGGATATAGAGGTGATGTATATGTTATTGCTTCTATCAGAAATGAATTAAGTAAACCAGACATAAAGTTCAGATTGGATTTTCCACAAGGAAGCCCTATCAAAAATGACAATGAGTTTGCACAATTTTTAGCAAAAATTCAAAGAGATGAAAATGAAATGTTGAAACAAGTTTCATTTTTAATTGTGTTTAATTCATTTGCGCCACCAGGGCAAACAAGTGGTTCTTCATCTGGAATAAATCCATATTCAATTAGCTCAATTGGTATTAATAGCTTGTCTCAACTTTTAACAAAAGAGGTAAACAAAGCTGTTTCTGATCTTTTATATAAAATCACCAAAGACAAGAGTTTAAGATTCGACTTAGGGGCAACTGTTTATAGTAGTTCGAGCTTAATTGGAACGAATGGTAGCACATTGCAAAGCGACAATAGATTAGATAGATCAAGAGTTAGTGCAAAATTGGGAAAAGCATTTTACAACAATAATGTAATTGTATCTTTTGGAGGAGACTTAGACTTTAATTTAGGTTCGAGCTCCTCCGTTCAGGCAGGTAACTTACAATGGTTACCAGATATTACCATAGAGTTTGTTTTAACAACAGATAGAAAATTGAGGGCTGTTATTTTTAGCAAAAACAGTTTAGATATTAGTGGATCGAATTTTGGAAGAAGAAATAGACAAGGAGCCAGTATTTCTTACCGTCAAGATTTTGAAAAACTATTTGGCACAAAAAAAGAACCAATCAAAGTTCCGCCTCCAAAAGCAGATTCTACAATTAGGCAATAATTGTTATCTAGTTAATATTGATGGTGGAATTAGTTTGCAGCTTTTTAGTCGATATACATTAAAGTACCTAATATTTGCTCCACTCCTTACTTGATTAATTACAATTGGTTTTTCAATTTCACTATAATATTTCCCATAAATTAAGTTAGGGTCTGTGGGTAAATTAGATGGAACTATGCAATATGCATCATCTCCTAATTGTATTTGCTTTCTTTCTTCATTAAGCCAAGCGAATTTGTGCAAGTTGGGTAAAGTTCCTATACCTATTAACGAAATTCCAAATGGCTTAGTTACATAGAACTCTAAATGTCCTGCAGGGAACCACTTATCTACAATAATTGGAGCTCCTTTTTTCATTTTATTTGTAGCGATATCATTTTCAACCAATTGATTAAATGCAATACCAAATTTTTTCCAACCAGAAAGGTCTAGTGTTGGGCAATACTCTCCGTAATTCGCCAAATCCTGACTTCCAAAATTCCTTGGAGCTAATTGAACCAACCCTACTCCAATAACAAGCACAAATCCAACTAAAAAAAAGGCAGCTTTAAGCAGGTTGGGAAATACAGCGAAAGTTTTGTTTTGAAGATACAAAGCTGCAATAAAAAAAAGCGGTATAAATGCAGGGCCCGACCAATGGGGCAATGTTGGATTGAATAATGATACTGCCCAAAACACCATAAGCATTGGAATGCTCATAAAGCATAACCAAATAGTAATTCTTTTTTGTTTGAATTTGATTCTTTTCGAAAACAAAGCAATGATAGAAAGTATAAACAGCATAAACAATATAGGATTTTGGTAAGCCATCTCACCGCCCAATTCCTGGGCAAATGACTTCCAAAGCAATCCGGTATGCGTTACTCTTTCAGAATGAAATTTATAGGTAATAAAATCGTATTGGATATTCCAAAAAACAATTGGCAATAGGCATAGTAAAGTAATCAGTACACCAATGTAGAGCCTCCAATTTAGCAACCAAGCAATTCTTTTGAACAAGATAAACAATCCAAATCCAAACCATAAAAACAAACCATGCACTTTACATAAAGCAGCTAACCCAATCATTAATCCTAATAAAATCCAGTTAATCAGTTGATTATTCTCATTTCTATAAATCAACAAATGAGCCATGATGTACAAAGCACCAATCCAGAAAGGCATTTGAGGGGAATCTGGTAAAATAAAAAAGCCAGCTAAGAATCCAGTATATACACTTGCAGAATAAATAAGCGCAGCCAACCAGCCAAGCCTTTCGCCATCCAACAACTTACCCAATTTAAAAACAAACCAAGTAGCCAATGCTGCAGAAAAAATACTACCCAACCTTAAAGACAATTCATTGGCCCATTGCAAATTGAAGGTTGTAAGCCTAATGAGTAACCCTATTATTGGTGGGTGATCGAAATGATTCCAATCTGGTTGCAAGGCATAGGTCCAATAATATACTTCATCATTACCCAACTCAAAAAAAGGGGCAACAACCATTTTAAGAAAAGCCATTATCCCAATAAGATAAAGGGTTCTTTTTGTGTATGATTTATGATTGGTTAACATTTATACAAAGGGAGGTATATGCATATAAAGAAGCTACTTATCGAGTTTGATCAATCAACCATCTAACAGCTAATTCATAACCCATCAAACCAAGCCCAATAATACTTCCATTTACCACTGCAGACACATAAGAGTGTTTTCTAAATTCTTCCCGGCTATGTAGATTACTTATATGTACTTCAACAACAGATGCTTTAACTGCTGCTATAGCATCTCCTATAGCAATAGATGTATGAGTGTATGCAGCAGGGTTTATAACTATTCCATCTACCGAAAAACCATATTGTTGAATTGCATTAACCAGCTCTCCTTCTACATTCGATTGAAAATATACAAATTCAACAGATGAAAAATTGACTTTTAATTTTTCTAGGCAAGAATCAAATGACTCATTGCCATAAATGCCAGGTTCTCTTTTTCCTAACAAATTAAGATTCGGCCCGTTGATAATGGCTATTTTCATAGTATAAATTTACTGCATCATTTCCACAAAGCGATCAAATAAGTACCTGCTATCGTGAGGGCCGGGTGTACTTTCTGGGTGATATTGTACACTAAATGCAGGGCGATCTTTTAAACGGATCCCCTCGATAGAGTTGTCGTTTAAATTTAAATGGGTTACTTCCACATTATTGTGTTTTCTTACAGCTTCAGGATCTACCCCAAATCCATGATTTTGTGTAGTTATTTCGCATTGCCCAGTAATGATGTTTTTTACTGGATGATTCAATCCCCTATGGCCATGATGCATTTTAAAAGTAGGAATATCATTGGCAAGGGCAAGTAATTGATGACCTAGACAAATACCAAATACAGGCTTTTTCTCATTCAGAATTTCTTTAACAGTGCTCACTGCATAAGGCATTGCTGATGGATCACCAGGTCCATTGGAAATAAAGTATCCTTTTGGATTGAATGCTTTTAAACGTTCGAAACTTGTTTTAGCAGGATGAACTCTTACATGAGCACCTCTAGAAACCATGCACTCCAGAATATGTTGCTTAATACCAAAATCTAAAACGGATATTTTAGTGGGTGAGTTAACATCTCCTAATTCATATTCTTGGTTTGTACTTACCGTACTAGCTAATTCCAATCCATCCATATTGGGTACGGATTTCAAAAGTTCTTTAAGCTTTGTAATATCCATTTCATCAGAAGAAATTATACAATTCATGGCGCCTTTTGTGCGAATATGAGCAACCAATGCGCGCGTATCAATTCCTTCAATTGCTACTATATTATTTTGTTCCAAATAACTATTTAGATCACCATTTGCCAGTTTTCTACTGAATTGTTCTTCTAAATTTCTGGCAATCAAACCATGAATTTTTACAGAACTGCTTTCTACATCAGCTTCTTTTACACCATAATTACCTATGTGTACATTATTCATAATTAATACCTGCCCTGTATAGCTTGGATCTGTAAATACTTCCTGGTAACCAGTCATTCCTGTATTGAAACAAATTTCTCCGGTTGCCTTTCCAATTTTTCCAAAGGCTTGGCCATAGAACACATGACCATCGGCTAGGATTAACACTGCAGGTTTGTTGTTTGATGTTGAATTTGGCATAGTTCAATTTCTTATTGCAAAAGAAAATCAATTTTTGCAAAAAATAGGTTTAAGTTTCTCACAATAGTATCCATAAAAAAAGGCATCCCGTTTAAAACGGAATGCCTTTATGGTTAAAACAGTTGCATATTAATCAGCTGCTTTTTCTTCTGTTGATGTTGTGGCGGGTGTTTCAGTTTCAGCGGCTTCAACTGCTGGAGCTTCAGCTACAGCTTCAGTTGCAACTTCAGCTTTCTTAGGTGCACGACCACGACGTGTTTTCTTTGCTGGCTCTTCTGCTTTTTCAATGCCTTTACCATAGATCTCATTGAAATCTACTAGTTCAATCATTGCTTTTTCAGCATTATCTCCAGGACGAATACCTAATTTTAAAATACGGGTATATCCACCAGGACGAGTTGCTACTTTAGGACCAACTACTGTAAATAATTCTTTAACAGCGGCTTTGTCTTGCAATTCAGCAAAAACCAAACGATGGTTATGACTGATTTGAGCAGCCGACTCATTCTTCTTGGTTTTTGTAATCATTGGCTCTACATAAGCTCTTAAAGCTTTTGCTTTTGCCAAAGTTGTTACAATACGCTTGTGTGTAATTAACTGACTAGCCAAATTTTGCAATAAGGCAACTCTGTGTGCCTTCTTACGGCCTAGGTTGTTGATTTTGTCTCCGTGACGCATGACATTTAAGTTTTAACTCCACACCGTGTCAGGATATGTGGAGGGCACCCCCCGTCCCCCTAAAGGGGGAGTTGGAAAGTAAGGTTATTTAAAAAGTTCCCTTCAGCCCCCTTTAGGGGGTTGGGGGGTTTAGTTATCTAAATTATCTAAACCCAATTTAGCTAGATCCATACCAAAGCTCAATCCTCTTTCAGTTAATACTTGCTCAATCTCAGAAAGAGATTTTTGACCAAAGTTTCTAAACTTCATCAAGTCTTCTTGCTCGTATTGTACCAATTCGCTTAAGCTATTGATTTTTGCAGCTTTCAAGCAATTGAATGCTCTAACAGAAAGATCTAAATCTTCTAAAGGAGTTTTCAATACTTTACGCAATTGCAAAATATGCTCATCAACTACATCTTCTTTCTTATCTTCTTTATTATCAAAAGTGATGTTTTCATCAGTAATGATCATCAAGTGTTGAATAAGAATACGAGAAGCTTGTTTTACTGCATCTTCGGGATGAATAGTGCCATCTGTTACTACATCCAAAATTAGTTTCTCATAGTCGGTTCTTTGTTCTACACGATAGTTTTCTATAGCGTATTTAACATTCTTGATGGGTGTATGAATAGAATCGATTGCAATGTATCCGAATGGAGCATCTTTTAATTTATTCTCTTCAGCAGGAATATATCCTCTACCTCTTCCGATGGTTAATTCAATATCCATTTTAGCAGATGTATCCATTGTGCAAAGCAACAATTCTGGATTCATCACTTGAAAGCTTTGTGATAATTCCCCAATCATTCCAGCAGTAAATTCAGTTTTTCCTTTGATAGAAAGATTGATTTTTTCTGTTGCAATTTCATGATCAACATGTTTCTTAAAACGAACCTGCTTTAAATTCAGGATGATTTCAGTAACATCTTCAGTAATTCCTTTGATGGTTGCAAACTCATGGTCTACACCTTCAATTTTGATGCCTATAATAGCATAACCCTCTAATGAACTCAACAAAACTCTGCGAAGTGCATTACCGATTGTTAAACCATAACCCGGCTCAAGCGGGCGAAATTCAAATTGTCCAGCAAACTCATTGGCTTTCTGTAAAACAATTTTGTCTGGTTTTTGGAAGCTTAATATTGCCATATTAGAACTTTGTTTTTTACTTATTTGGGTGAATAATGGAATTATTTAGAATACAATTCTACAATGAGTTGCTCCTTAATGTTTTCAGGAACGTTTTCGCGCTCTGGCATAGTAATGAAAGTACCTTTCTTCTCTCCTTCGTTCCAATCTAACCAACCGAACTTAGGATTCTTACCACGAGTTTTGCTAACTATACTTGAATTATCTGCACTTTTTGGCCTGTAGGCAATCACATCACCTGGCTTACAAGTGTAAGAAGGAACGTTCATTGTTTCACCATTTACAGTAATATGCTTATGATTAACCAATTGACGTGCTTCAGGACGGCTAGCAGTTAAACCCAAACGGAAAACTGTATTGTCTAAGCGAGATTCTAATAATTTGATAAGATTTTCACCGGTAACACCTTTTAAGCGTTGAGCTTCTTCAAAAGTTTTACGGAACTGGCGCTCAAGTACACCATAAGTGTATTTAGCCTTTTGCTTTTCTCTTAACTGTAAAGCGTATTCACCCAAAGTTTTACGCTTACGAGCAGCACCATGCTGTCCGGGAGGGTTAGAATTTTTACCTAACCACTTGGCATTACCTAAAATAGGTTCGCCGAAAATTCTGGAGATTTTGGTCTTAGGACCTGTGTAACGTGCCATAGTTTTTTTTCATTTCGATTTTTTTAGAATTCGTTGCTCCGATCGGTTAAAAATCGTAAAAAATAAATCGGGCAACCTTTTAATAAATGAAACCTTGAGGCTCAATATGTAATCCACTACCTCTATTGAGGCTTAGGATGGTTATACTCTTCTTTGTTTAGGAGGACGACAACCGTTGTGAGGCATAGGAGTTACATCTTTGATAGAAGTAACTTCAACACCAGACTGAGCGATTGAACGAATTGCACCTTCACGGCCAGATCCAGGTCCTTTTACAAATACATCAACACGCTTCAAACCAGCATCTGCAGCAACTTTTGCAGCATCTGCAGCAGCCATTTGGGCAGCATATGGAGTATTTTTCTTAGAACCTTTAAAACCCATTTTACCAGCACTGCTCCAGCTAATTACTTGGCCAGCTTTGTTGGTAAAACTGATGATGATGTTGTTGAATGTTGCAGAAATACGCACTTCACCAGCGGCATCTACTTTTACAACTCTTTTCTTGGCAGCAGCTTTTGCACTGTTCTGCGCTTTTTGTGGTTTAGCCATTTTACTTTTTTAGGTAGTCTTCCCTTTTTATCGGGATGGTTAATTAATAATCCTGAAAAACTCAGGAACCCAGATTTCTCCTTCCAACATATGCAGGATATCCAAAACCAAGGATTTTATAGCAAAAAGTCATGAGCCTTTTCAGGCCATGACTTTAACTAATTATTTCTTAGCAACTTTTTTCTTACCAGCAACTGTTTTACGCTTACCTTTTCTGGTACGGCTATTGGTTTTAGTTCTTTGTCCACGTACAGGCAATCCTTTACGGTGACGAAGTCCTCTGTAACAAGCAATATCCAATAAACGCTTAATGCTCATAGATACTTCACTACGTAAAGCACCTTCCACCTTAAATTCATTGTTAATTACATTACGAATAGCAGTTTGTTCATCATCATTCCACTGATTCACTTTCTTATCATAGCTGATACCAGCTTTATCTAAGATATACTGAGCTGTAGAACGACCAATACCAAAAATGTAGGTCAACCCAATTTCGCCTCTTTTGTTTTTTGGTAAATCTATACCGGCAATACGAGCCATATTTATTGTTTTATACTTTTAGATGATGATTCAATTATCCTTGACGTTGCTTAAAGCGAGGATTCTTTTTGTTGATTACAAATAATTTTCCTTTACGCTTCACGATCTTACAATCGGCACTACGTTTTTTAATGGAAGCTCTTACTTTCATTGTTTGGTTATTTAACTGTTATATTCTATTACTAATTACCGAATCTCTTATCTCTTCTCTCTTCTCTTTTCTCTTTTATCTTTTATCTCTTATCTTTTATCTCTTATCTTTTATCTCTTATCTTTTATCTCTTATCTTTTATCTCTTCTCTCTTCCTACTTCTATTTATACCTAAATATGATTCTTCCCCTACTCAAATCATATGGGCTCATTTCAACTCCCACTTTATCACCTGGCAATATTCGGATATAGTGCATCCTCATTTTACCTGAAATAGTAGCCAATATTTCATGACCATTTTCTAACTTCACTCTGAACATAGCATTGCTTAATGCTTCCAGAATTACTCCATCTTGTTTAATCAGTGGTTGTTTCGACATACTATTTTTGGGGCTGCAAAGATATTAGAATACAACCGAAATATGAAAAATTAGTGGAAAAAACTCCTTAAAATGTGGAAAAAAAGTTGGATTTAGTCTAAAAAAGCGTCGTTTGATCGCAAAGATTGCAACAAATCAATCAAACATATTGATTATTTAGCATATGATTGATTGAAAAATTGATCTTTTAAGCAAATAATTAGAGACCGATATAGATGACGCTTAACCAAATACTCACATCGGATCTTTGGTAAGATACACTTTAGTCATATCATGGTATTGATTTTGCAATTGGTGCACAAAATGAACTTTGGGATGATGGCGTTTATCTTCGCGATACCACATTTCAATAGATGAAAAATCTCCTGCTTTGGGAGAAACTATTCTAAACGGGCCTTTTGAATATTTTACAGAACCATCATCATTGGGCTGTTTGGTGAATTGTAGATTCAACAAGGCTTCCTCATTTAGTGCAATAGCATGTAAATGATCAGTAGAAAACCAAAATTCCTGCACTTCTGTTTGCAAACAAACCTGCTGTTCATCTCCATTTAATCGGGTTACTTCCCCCTCCCATTTTTTTCCTTCAAACTCGCCAAATAGGTAGTCTCCAATTTGGATGTCGCTATATTTTACCATAAAATAAGTGTTGAGCGTTAATAAATAGTTTGAAGGGATAAGTTAATCATTTTTATTGAAAACTCAATAACCCCAACTAGAATTATGAATAACCATCAACTCATATCTCTTATCTTATATCTCTTATCTCTTATCTCTTATCTCTTATCTCTTAATTCATCTTTCACTCAGCCCAACTCATCGTATATCCTTGATTCTCGATAGCCAGCGCCTCTTCGGTTAATTGCAAAGGATGAAAAGTATCTACCATCACTGCCAATTCCAAAGTTTCTTTTTTACCAATGCTTTTTTCTACAGCTCCTGGATGAGGTCCATGCGGTATGCCAGCCGGGTGCAAGGTTATCATCCCTCGGGTAACATTTTTTCTACTCATAAAATCTCCAGCAACATAATACAATACTTCATCACTATCTATATTGCTATGGTTATAAGGAGCAGGAATTGCATTGGGATGGTAATCATACAATCGAGGACAAAAACTACATACCACAAAATTATGCGCATCGAAGGTTTGATGTACCGGAGGCGGTTGATGCACCCTACCTGTTATTGGTTCAAAATCATGAATACTAAATACATAGGGATAACAATATCCATCCCATCCTACTACATCAAATGGATGAGTTCCATAATGTAATCCATATAAAACTCCTTTCTTTTTTGTTTGAATTAAAAAATCACCCTTCTCATCAAAAGTTTGCAGGTTTTGTGGCCCACGAATATCTCTTTCGCAAAATGGGGCATGCTCTAACAATTGGCCATTTTTACTAGTATACCTTTTAGGATATCGAATCGGGCTAAAACTTTCTACTATAAACAATCTATTTAAAGGAGTATCAAAATGTATTTGGTAAATAGTACCTCTAGGAATAATTACATAATCGCCATAGCCAAAAACCAGTTCGCCATATTGAGTTAATAATTTGCCGCTTCCTTCGTGAATAAAAATAAGCTCATCGGCATCAGCATTTTTGTAGAAATAATTGGTAGTACTTTGTTGTGGAGCCGCTAAAACAATATGACAATCATTATTTACTAAAACAGGCTTTCGACTTTTTAAATAATCTGCTTCTGGCGCAATTTGAAAACCCTCGAAACTTCTATGTTTGAGCATTTTCTCTTCTGCCACTTTTGGCATCACAGAAATAGGTTCATCGGTATGTATTATTTGTGTAGGTGGATGGTTGTGGTACAATAAAGAATAATCATTGCTAAACCCTTCTGTTGAAAAAAGTTGTTCCGAATACAAAGAACCATCGGGCTTTCTAAACTGCGTATGTCGTTTGTGCGGAATATTACCTAAAGAATAATAATGGGGCATGTGGGAGAATTAAGAATTATGAGATATGAATTATGAGATATGAATTATTGGGTTATTGGTTTTAATAGATCGTAAAGTAAAAATAGCCTGTTTATAATTTAAAATTAATGAAGTTGGAGTCATTTAAGAAATAATGTATCTTTTGCAATTAAAACCGTTTATATGGCGAAATCAGTAAACCGCAGGGATTGGTTAAAATACAGTTCTTTGGCCACTCTTGGATTGGGATTTAGATTACCAGTAATGGGCAATGAAGAAGGTATTCTTAAAAGCTATGGGGCAGAAAAAGGATTGATTAATTTGAGTTCTAATGAAAATCCATATGGAATTTCTCCAAAAGCAAAAGAAGCCGTAATGCAATTAATTGGGGAAGCGCATAGATATCAATACAATATTGCATCGCTTCAATCTTTTAAAAAACAATTGGCAACAAAATATGGGGTTGAAGAAAACCAAGTTTTATTAACTCCTGGTTCTGGAGAAGCTTTAGGATTATTGCCAAGGGTTTATAATAAGGGAAATTTAGTAACAGCTTATCCCACTTTTGGCATTTTGCCATCAGCAGCAAAAAAGATTGGCACCAAAGTGATAGAAGTGCCACTTAACGCTTCAAAGGCACACGACTTAAATGCAATGCTTAAAGCGGTAAGCACCGAAACTTCATTGGTATATATATGCAATCCCGCTAATCCTTCAAGCACAATTGTATCTCCTGCTGCATTAAAAAATTTCTGCATAGAAGCATCAAAGAATGCTGTAGTGGCTGTAGATGAAGCATATATAGATTATTTAGACACCCCCGATAACGAATCAATGATAGGATTGATCGAAAAAAATCCAAACGTTATGGTCATTGGCACTTTCTCAAAAATTCACGCAATGGCTGGCTTGAGAATTGGATTTATAATTGCAAGTGCTGCGCATATTAAAACCATGAGTGATAATTATTTTGTTAGAACACAGTTTGCCATGAGTGTATTGTCGATGACCGCTGCCCAAGCAAGTTTAAACGATTCAGAGCACCATAAAATCAGCAAACAAAAAAATGAAATAGCCAGAAAATACGGGTATGACGAACTGAGAAAGCTGAACATAGAATGTATCCCATCTTATACCAACTTTCTATTTTTCCCTTTGGGAAATTATCCAGGCAATTTTTCAGAAAACATGTTGAAGCAAAATATTTTCTTAAGATCAGATACCTACAACGGAGAAAAATGGGCACGAGCTAGTGTAGGCACTTTAGATGAAATGAAACAATTTATTGCCGTTATGAAAAGAGAATGGAAATCGTAAAATAGCCCCGCGAATTTATAATGCCCCAAAAAAGTTAGACACTTGATTGGGGCATTTTTATTTTGAGTTTCTTACATTTAAATAGGCAACTTACATTCCAGGAAAATAAGGCCTCCCAACTATTTCTCTGAACTGCCAAGGCACTCCTGCTAATATTAGTAATAAAGCAACCAGGAAGTACATGAATGCTTTTTTGTATTTAATCTCATCAGTTACTTGCTTTTTTGACATACCATAACCAAGGGTAATAAATACAATTGCCAAAATCATGGTTGTAGGATGCTCCAGCCAATAAAAACGGTAGAATTTATCTTTCATCATCGACATTCCTTCTGGCAAGGTAGTTACAAAAAACCCATATCGTCCAAACATTACTTGGTACAACCCTAACAACAAAGTTGTATGAGCAGCTATCATGGTAAACAACCAGGTCTTTTTATCTCCAGCTTTAAACGCTTTCTTTCCTGTCCAACCAGCATAAGCTTGTAAAACAGATAGCACCAGCAATATCAAAATAATCCAGCGCAATAAATTATGTAAGTGCATTAATCCTGTTTGCATAATCAAAATTTTAAACAAATCTAACTTAATAATTGAATAAGTCTACAATCAATGTATTTCATCTTCAATCTCTTAATTCATATCTCTTCTCTCATATCTCTTATCTCATATCTCTTATCTCTTATCTCTTATCTCTTATCTCTTAATTAGTCTATCCAATCTGCAACAAACAAATTCGTATCCCTAGTGCCCCCATTATTTCTATTAGAGGCAAAGATAATTTTTTTACCATCGGGGCTAATCATTGGAAACGCATCAAATCCTTTATCCCTACTAATTTTTTCCATGTTTTTACCATCTAGGTCTACCATATACATATTAAAGGGGAATCCTCTTTTGTACTCGTGGTTACTACAAATAATGATTTTCTTACTATCATGTGTGAAATTGGGCGCCCAATTGGCCTGCCCCCAATTGGTAATTTGTTTTGCATCAGATCCGTCTGCATTAGCAGTCCAAACTTCCATATTGGTAGGCGCAACCAACCCTTCCGACAACAGCTCTTTGTATTCTTTGACAGCAGCTTCTGTTGTAGGTCTACTTGCCCTCCAAACAATTTTTTTACCATCTGGGCTAAACCAAGCACCACCATCATAACCCAATGCGCTTGTAATCCTCTTTTCTTTTCCTGTTTTCAAATCCATTACATACAAATCCAAATCACCATCTTTATCACTACAGTAAATCATTTTTTTACCATCATAAGAAATGGTTGCCTCTGCATCATACCCCTTTGCTGTAGTTAGTTTCTTTACGATTTTACCATTCAGATCTGCCATGTAAATATCATAGGAATTATACAATGGCCATATGTATTTATTGCCGTACTTGGCACGATCCGGAACTGGAGGACAATCATTTCCCCCCTCATGAGTAGATGCATAAATGATGTGCTTGCCATCTGGCATAAAATAAGCACAGGTTGTTCTACCCTTTCCACTACTTACCATTTTATAGGTAAAGGGATCACCCAATTTTTGGGGCACTTTACCAATAAAAATTTGATCGCAATTAACCCCTTCTTTGGTATTGCTTCGCTGAAAAACAATATGTTTGCTATCATTGCTCCAATAAGCTTCGGCATTGTCTCCTCCAAAAGTTAATTGTTGGATATTTTTAAAATGCTTTTCTCCTTCAAAATGAACTGTATCGTTTGGAATAGTTTGTTGCGCGTTTGCAATTTGAGAAAACCCCAAAATAAATAAAAAAACAATGCCCTTTTTCATATAAAAATTATAATAGGAGACGAAAGTACAAGCAATTTTGTATTGATTTGTCAGAAAAATGTCATTACAAATGAATGTGCTTATTTTAGCTAAATGAAACATCCCATTTCATTATTGATTATTGTCTTTTTGTTTAGTTGCTCCTATTCATCGAATGAACAGCATAACCAGCTAAATGCTAAGGATCAATTTGATTCCTATTTACGCATTCAAAATGCTTTAAAAGAATACCCTGATAGTATAGAGTTGAATCTACAATTGATTGATTATTTGGATAGCATCAAAAACTATGACCAAGCTATTCAACAATTGAATACCCTCATACAAAAAGATAGTTTAAATCAAGGGCTTTGGTACCAGAAGGCACAGTTAACCTTAAAAACCAAAGACACATTAAATGCTAAAAAATACTTTCGTATTGCCAATAGTATTTATCCAAATCTGGCTTCCATGCTTTCCTTGGCCAATTTATTGGCAGAACAAAAAGATAAAGAAGGTTTAATGGTGTGCGATAATATTCAAGAGATGTTTCCTGGAAATGATTATCAGGCAGACATCTATTTTATTAAAGGAGTTTACTTTTCAAGAATAGCCAATAACGCAAAAGCAATCTTGTATTTAGACTCTTGCATAAATACCAACTATCGCTATACAGAAGCATTAATGGAAAAAGGTTTTATATTATACGATAATTATCCGAATTCAAGCGCTTTGGCTATCTTTGAGGCAGTTACGCAATTGGATCCAATGTATGCGGATGGTTATTATTGGAAAGCTAAATGCCTCGAAAAAAACAAACAATTTGAAGCAGCTGCTTTACAATATAAAAAAGCCCAAACTTTGGACCCTGAGTTATATGAAGCTAAAGAAGCATTAAAACGTTTACAATTAAAAAAATAATATGGCCATCATTGCCCCTTCCTTGCTAGCTGCAAACTTTTTACATTTACAACAAGATTGTGATATGCTTAATCATAGTGAAGCGGATTGGTTTCACTTAGATGTAATGGATGGCCGATTTGTACCAAATATAAGTTTTGGATTACCCGTTATTACCCAAATTAGAAAAGCAACAAAAAAAGTTTGCGATGTTCATTTAATGATAGAAGAGCCAGAAAAATATGCTCAAGCATTTAAGGATGCAGGTGCCGATATTTTAACTGTTCATATTGAAGCTTGCAATCACTTGCATAGAAATATTCAACAGATTAAACAATTGGGTATGAAAGCTGGTGTTGCTGTTAATCCGCATACTTCCGTTGATTTATTAGCGGATATCATTAATGATATAGATCTTATTTGTTTGATGAGTGTAAATCCTGGATTTGGAGGTCAACATTTTATTCCACATACACTTAAGAAAATCAAGCAACTTAAAGAAATGATTGTTACCAACAAATCAACTGCTTTGATTGAAATTGATGGTGGAGTTACACTTGAAAATGCTGCTTCAATCATTCATGCCGGAGCTGATGTTTTGGTTGCAGGAAATACTGTATTCGGTTCTAATAACCCTACCGAAACAATTGCTAAACTCAAATCCTTATCTTAATAAGAAAAGACGAAAGAAGAAAGAGAAGAGAGAAGAAATAAAAGAGAAAAGAGAAGAGATAAAAGATAAAAGAGAAAAGAGAAGAGATAAAA
>CANGTR010000002.1 GCA_947456855.1 Sphingobacteriia bacterium
ACAAGATATGAGATATGAGATAAGAGATATGAGATACAAGATATGAGATATGAGATACAAGATATGAGATATGAGATACAAGATAAGAGATATGAGATATGAGATACAAGATATGAGATATGAGATACAAGATATGAGATATGAGATAAGAGATACTAGAAGAAGTATAACCTAATAACTCAATGATCTTTTATCTTTTATCTTTTATCTTTCAAACTCCGCTCTAGCGGATGGATTGATATCTAGTTGGGCAAAATCAGCTGCTAGGTATTTATAATGTGCGGTAATGGCAATCATGGCAGCATTATCGGTGCAATATTCAAAAGCAGGAATAAATGTTTTCCATCCATGCTTCTCCCCCATTTCAGTAAGCCCATTTCTTAACCCTGAGTTAGCACTTACACCACCTGCAATGCACACTTGATTAACGCCAGTTTGCTGTACTGCTTTTTTTATTTTCTTTAATAAAATTTGTACAATGGTGTACTGCACTGATGCACATAAATCGTTTTGATTGGCTTGAATAAATTCGGGGCTTTGTTTTTGTAAAAAATACAAAACCGAAGTTTTTAATCCACTGAAAGAAAAATTTAATTCAGGAATTTGTGGCTCAGCAAATTTAAATTTCAATGGGTTGCCTAAGGCAGCGTATTTATCAATTAAAGGCCCGCCAGGATAAGGCAAGCCCAATAATTTAGCAGTTTTATCAAAAGCCTCGCCTGCAGCATCATCAATGGTTTGGCCAATCACTTCTAAATCCAATGGAGATTTTGCCAAAACAATTTGTGTATGACCACCACTAACTGTTAAACACAAAAAAGGAAATGATGGACGATTTTCTGGAATTAAATTGGCCAATACATGCGCTTGCATATGATGCACTGCAATCAATGGTTTATTCAATGATAAAGCCAAAGATTTTGCGAATTGTGCACCCACCAATAAACATCCAATTAAACCAGGAGCTTGCGTAAATGCGATGGCATCAATTTTTTCTAGAATGGCAGGAGGCAGTTTTTCTGAACCAATATTAAATGCATCTTTAATGGCTTGATCAACTACGGGAACAATGTTTTGCATGTGCGCCCTGCTGGCCAATTCTGGCACTACACCACCGTATTTTTCATGCACTGCCTGACCTGCAATGATATTGCTCATTATTTTTCCATCCACAGAAATGGCAGCAGCTGTTTCGTCGCAGGAAGATTCTATTGCTAAAATTGTGATGGCCATTGAGCAAAAATAGTTGATTGAACGGCTATTTTGTTCTTATAGCTACAACTGGGTCCATTTTTGCAGCAATAGATGCAGGAATAATTCCAGCCAATATGCCCAAAACAATACAAATACTAAGCGCTAAACCAATAATATTAGGTGCTATAAAAATAGGGAAAGGCAATGCAGCACTAAGCGCCACAGACAATAACCAAACCAATGCCAAGCCTACTAATCCTCCGATGATACATAGGAATGCACTCTCTAATAAAAATTCGGTTAATATGGTACTGCGCTTGGCACCAATGGCTTTTTTCAATCCAATCTGGCTGGTTCTTTCTCTCACAGTTACAAACATAATATTGGCTACACCAAATGCCCCCACTATTAAACTCAAACCTGCAATCGCCCATCCACCTGCACTTACCTGACCAAAGAAACCATTGATTTGTTCACTGAATTGAGCCACATCATTGCAAGAAAAATTATCTTCTTGTGTGGGGCTTAATTTTCTCAATTGACGCATCACTCCAATCAATTCCTCGGCCAATGCGGCAGAAGCAATTTTTGGTTTACCCTGCACCATGATATAAGGGTTGCTATTGTCTGGGTTAAATACACCTGCAAAATATCTATAAGGAACAATGATGCAATGATCATAATCAAACCCACCAACAAAACTTTGACCCTGTTTTTTAATCACCCCAACTATATACAATCTTCTTCCTCCAAAAGCTACTTCTTTTCCAACGGCTCTATCTGCATTGCCAAATAAGTCTTCTGCCAAAATCGATCCAATAACTCCTACTGTTGATCCTCTTGAGAAATCCGATTCATTTAAATACCTACCAGCGCCAACTTCAATTGATTGAATACTGTTGAATTCATTAGACACCCCGTACATGGGTGTATTGTTAATTACATTATCGGTATAATTTAAATTGACCCTTGTGCTCGTAAAAAATGCTGCATAGGCTGCCAAATCACATTTGGCTTTGATGATTTTCATTTCATCATATTTCATAGCCGGTCGTTTCACATATTTCCACCAAGGATAATCCTGACCGCCCCCATAATTCCATTTATCAATGTAGATGGTATTGCTTCCTAAAGATTTTAAATCGGTTTGTACTTTTCGCTCTAAGCTATCTACTGTGGCCAACACACCAATAATGCAGAAAATACCAATGGTAATGCCAAATAAAGAAAGAAAAGTGCGCAGTTTATTCACTTTCAATTCCTGCAAGGCCATTCGGAAACTATTCCATAAAATACTGAGCAATTTAACCATACTCAAATGTAGGATGAGTAAATGAACCTGCACATTTAATTTATGTAAGCGGTTAATACAGATGTTCAACACGAATCATAGGAGGATAGCAAGAAATTGAACAAGACAGAATAACTTGTTTAAACTCAGCACAAATTCTCTATTAAATGGTTAAAAATTATCGGAAATAGAAAGTTTTTACAAAATAGCATCTATTCAAGTACTATTTTTGCGCAGATTTAACTAAACAATCTTGCTTTATGACCTGGAAACAAGTCTTTACATCATCGGTAGGAAAAAAGCTAGTAATGGGCTTAACCGGTATTTCCCTCGTTTTATTTTTAATTGTTCATGCAGGTATCAATGCATGCATTTTTGCCGATCTGGTTAATCCGGAAGAAAATGGTGAGATGTTTAATAAGGCTGCCCATTTTATGGGATCTACTGTATTAATCAGAATCATGGAAATTGGTTTATTTGCAGGCATAATACTACATATTGCGCAAGGTTATTTGTTAACATTGGAAAACCAGAAAAGACGATCCGTTGGCTATGCAGTTACCTATAAAGATGGCAGTAAATGGTACAGTAGAAGTATGGGATTATTGGGAACGCTGATTTTAATTTTCCTCATTTTGCATTTGTACCATTTTTGGGTTTCTGCCCGTTTTACTGGAAAAGGTTTGGAAGAAGAAATAACATACAACGGTGTGGTTATGCACAACATGTTTGGATTAATGAAAGCCACATTTACAGAGTGGTGGATTGTTGTAGTTTATGCTTTGGGTTGTATTTCATTGGCCTATCATTTGGCCCATGGATTTCAAAGTGCTTTTAAAACATTGGGAGTTCATAATAAAAGATACAATATCATGCTCATCAGCATTGGTTATGGTTATTCTATTATTATAGCAGCCCTATTCATTTTAATGCCTGTAAGTTTTATTATGGGTTGGATCGGTTAATTATTCAAGTATATTCTAATCATCATAAATCATCGGATCTATGTTAGATGCTAAAATTCCTTCAGGCCCATTAGACAATAAATGGACCGACTATAAGGGACACTGCAAATTGGTTAACCCAGCAAATAAAAGAAAGCTGGAAGTAATTGTAGTGGGAACTGGTTTGGCTGGCGCCTCTGCAGCCGCTTCATTGGGAGAACTCGGTTATAAAGTAAAAGCTTTTTGCTTTCAAGATTCTCCTCGAAGAGCGCATTCCATTGCAGCCCAAGGCGGAATCAACGCAGCAAAGAATTACCAGAATGATGGTGATAGTGTTTTTCGTTTATTTTATGATACCATTAAAGGTGGAGACTATCGTGCACGCGAAGCCAATGTACACCGCTTAGCAGAAGTGAGTGGCAATATCATTGATCAGTGTGTTGCACAGGGAGTTCCATTTGCAAGAGAATACGGAGGATTATTGAGTAACCGCTCATTCGGTGGCACACAAGTACAAAGAACATTTTATGCTGCCGGTCAAACTGGTCAGCAATTATTGATAGGTGCATACCAAGCTTTAGAGCGTCAGGTGGCATTGGGCAATGTTACCATGTATACCAGACATGAAATGTTGGAAGTAGTAAAGATAGATGGCAAAGCACGTGGAATTATTGCGCGTGATTTGGTAAAAGGTAATTTAGAAAGACATTTCGGACATGCAGTATTATTGTGTACTGGTGGTTACGGAAACGTATTTTATTTATCTACCAACGCAATGGGCAGCAATGTAACTGCAGCTTGGAAAGCGCATAAGCAAGGAGCAACATTTGCCAATCCATGTTTCACACAGATCCATCCAACTTGTATTCCAGTGAGTGGAGATCATCAAAGTAAATTAACCTTGATGTCTGAGTCGTTGAGAAATGATGGAAGAATTTGGGTGCCGGCTAAATTAAATGAAACCAGAAAAGCAGTTGACATTCCAGAAGAAGAAAGAGATTATTTTCTAGAGAGAAGATATCCAGCCTTTGGCAACCTCGTTCCACGAGATGTTGCTTCGAGAGCTGCAAAAGAAAGATGCGATGCCGGGCATGGTGTTGGTACAAGTAAGCAAGCAGTGTACTTGGATTATGCTGATGCGATTGTTCGATATGGTAAAATCGAAGCCGGTAAAGCAGGAAGAGTCGATGTGCCGATGGAAGAAATCATTACGATGGGTAAACAAGTGGTGAAAGAGAAATACGGTAATCTTTTTGATATGTACAATAAGATCACTGGTGAAAATCCATACGAAGTACCAATGCGCATCTACCCTGCTGTACACTATACAATGGGGGGATTATGGGTAGATTACGAATTACAAACCACCGTTCCAGGATTGTACGCACTGGGCGAGGCTAATTTTAGTGATCATGGTGCTAATCGTTTAGGTGCTTCTGCACTCATGCAAGGATTAGCAGATGGTTATTTTGTGATTCCTTACACTTTGGGCAATTCATTGGCTGATGAAATTTATAGCAAAGCTGTTGAAACATCACATCCTGCATTTGAAGCTGCTGAAAAAGCAGTATCAGATCGCATCAATTTATTGATGAATATTAAAGGAAAACAAACAGTAGAAAGTTTCCATAAGCGTTTGGGGAAAATCATTTGGGATAAATGCGGTATGGCAAGAACCAAAGAAGGATTGGAAGAAGCCATCAGAGATGTGCAGGCTTTGAAAAAAGAATTCTGGTCG
Source organism: Sphingobacteriia bacterium (assembly GCA_947456855.1). GTDB lineage: Bacteria > Bacteroidota > Bacteroidia > Chitinophagales > Chitinophagaceae > Sediminibacterium. Next base: position 5,168 of record CANGTR010000002.1, read on the forward strand.
GATGTAAGAATTCCAGGATCCATCAATGAAATGAACCCTGAATTAGACAAAGCCAATCGTGTAGCAGATTTCATTGAACTAGGAGAACTCATGTGCGTAGATGCTTTGAATAGAAATGAAAGTTGCGGTGGACATTTTAGAGAAGAATTTCAAACACCAGAAGGAGAAGCTTTGCGAGATGATGCCAATTATATGTATGTAGCTGCATGGGAATACAAAGCAGAACATGAATGGAACTTACACAAAGAACCATTGGTATATGATGTAGTAAAACCATCACAACGTTCATACAAATAAATCAACAGCAAATTCTAACTGACAAATTTTAAATAATGGAACACACTCATTTGAATCTTACCGTTAAAGTTTGGAGACAAAAAAATAATCAATCTAAGGGGCAATTTGAATCATATCCAGTGAAAAATATTTCAACAGAAATGTCTTTCTTAGAAATGATCGATGTATTGAATGAAGAATTGATCGTAGATGGTAAAGAGCCTATTGCATTTGACCATGATTGTAGGGAAGGGATTTGCGGAATGTGTTCTATGTATATCAATGGCAAACCACATGGACCTTGGCAGGCAAACACTACTTGTCAATTACATATGCGTGCTTTTAAAGATGGTGATACTGTTGTGGTAGAACCATGGAGAGCCGCTGCTTTTCCGGTAATTAAAGATTTAATGGTAGATCGTTCTGCATTCGACAGAATTGTACAAGCCGGTGGATACGTGAGTGTAAATACAGGAAATGCGGTTGATGGTAATTCATTACCAATCAATAAAGACAAAGCCGATGCTTCCTTTGCAGCCGCTATGTGTATTGGTTGTGGAGCTTGTGTAGCAGCTTGTAAAAACAGTTCAGCTATGTTGTTCTTGAGTGCAAAAGTTTCACATTTGGCTTTATTACCACAGGGAGAACCAGAGCGTCACTCTCGCGTACTCAATATGGTAGCACAAATGGATAAAGAAGGATTTGGAGCTTGTACCAATACAGGTGCTTGTGAAGCAACCTGCCCTAAAGAAATTTCTATCAGCAATATTGCCCGATTGAATCAGGAATATTTAACTGCCAGTTTAGTTGCCGATAAATAAATTGGATTGCCTTATTAAATAAAAACCTTGAAGCAAATGTTTCAGGGTTTTTTTTATTTTAATTTTATATACCTTACCCATTAAATCAAACAAAATGCGCAAACTTTCAATACTTCTACTTGTAATGACTAGCTTAATCGCATGCAATAACGCTAACAATATGAAAAAAGAAGCCTACCAGTGGCCAGATTTACAATCACCCATCGCAACTATCAAACCGCATACAAGAACCATTCATGGCGATACCGTAATAGACAACTATTATTGGATGATCGACTTTTTTAAGAAGGGTCCAGATAGTACCAAAGTGATAGACTACCTCACACAGGAAAATACCTACACCGATTCTATGCTCAGTGGTACAAAAGAATTGCAAACCAAGCTATTCAATGAAATGAAAGCAAGAATCAAAGAAAAAGATGAGAGCGTACCTGTATTGAACAATGGGTATTATTATTATTCAAGAACAGATGAAGGAAAACAGTATTATAAATATTGTAGAAAAAAAGGAAATCTCACTGCACCCGAAGAGATTTTATTGGATGTAGATGAGATGGCGAAGGGGAAATCGTATTATAGTGTTTCCGGATTTGCCATCAGCGAAAACAACCAGCTATTGGCTTATGGTGTGGATGAAGTATCTAGGAGACAATACACCATCCATATCAAAAATTTAGTTACAGGGGAAGTATATCAAGATGCCATTGCAGGAACAGGCGGAGATCCAACATGGGCCAACGACAACAAGACTATTTTCTACACCGCTAATAACCCAGTATCTTTATTGTCTGAAAAAATAAAAAAACATACCATTGGCGCAACAGCCGATGTTACGGTGTACGAAGAAACCGATAAGAGCAATTATATTGGTGTAGGCAAAACCAAAAATTCGAAATTCATTTTCATTGTTTCTCAAGCAACGCTTTCTGCTGAATGGAGAATGATTGACGCCAATACACCCAATGCATCATTCAAAGTATTTCAACCAAGAATCAACAATGTTTTGTACGATGTAATTGCGTTGGAAGATAAATTTTTAATTCGTACCAATTTAGATGCACTCAATTTCAGGTTAATGGAATGCCCACTCAACAATACTGCATTGAGCAATTGGAAAGAACTGATTCCACACAGAAAAGATGTGTTAATTCAAGGTGTAGAAGAATTCGATCAGTTTATTGTAGTGAATGAAAGAAAGGACGGTTTGGTAAAATTAAGGGTGCGTAATTTAAAAAATTCAGAAGAACATTATATTGATTTTGGAGAAGCCGCTTATACCGCGTCTTTTAATGCTAATCCGGAATACAATAGCAGCACACTCAGGTACAGTTATACTTCACTTACTACACCTGCATCTGTGTATGACTATAATTTAGTGAGCAAAGATAAAAAGCTGATGAAGCAGCAAGAAGTATTGGGCGGATATGATGTAAAGCAATACGTTACAGAAAGATTGAATGCAACAGCAGCAGATGGCACAAAAATTCCTATTTCCATTGTTTATAAAAAAGGGTTTGAAAAAAATGGAACAGCTCCCCTACTCTTATATGCTTATGGATCATATGGAATTAGTATGGATGCCAGTTTTAGTAGTACCAGATTAAGTTTACTCAACAGGGGATTTGCGTTTGCCATTGCACATATCAGGGGTGGAGAAGATTTAGGCCGTCAATGGTATGAAGATGGGAAACTGATGAAAAAGAAAAACAGTTTTACCGACTTTATAGACTGTGGAAAATATTTAGTTAGCCAGGGTTATACATCGTCGGAACACCTGTATGCACAAGGTGGAAGTGCGGGCGGATTACTCATGGGTGCTGTAGTAAATATGGCTCCTACTTTATGGCATGGTGCTATTGCACAAGTTCCATTTGTAGATGTAATCAATACCATGCTCGATGAAAGTATTCCGCTAACTACCAATGAATACGATGAGTGGGGCAACCCCAATAATAAAGAAGCTTATTTGTACATGAAGAGTTATTCTCCTTATGAAAATGTTGAAGCCAAAGCTTATCCAAATCTATTGGTAACAACCGGATTACACGATAGTCAGGTACAATATTTTGAACCTGCCAAATGGGTAGCACGTTTAAGGTCCACTAAAAAAGACAAGAACATCTTATTGTTGCATACCAATATGGAATTCGGGCATGGTGGAGCTTCAGGCAGGTTTGATTATTTAAAAGACATTGCATTGAATTATGCGTTTCTATTTGCATTGGAAGGAATAAATCAATAATGAATGCCGAATCATTATTTCGATTTTAAGCAGTTTAGGGTAAATCAGGAACACTGTGCCATGAAAGTATGCACAGATGCTTGTTTATTTGGTGCATGGGCAGCCAAAACAGTCAATGATTGTGAAATTGCCCCTAAAAGCATTTTAGATATTGGTGCAGGCACGGGACTATTGAGTTTAATGCTTGCACAAACTTGTTCAGCACAAATTGATGCGGTAGAAATAGAAGCTGCCGCTGCAACAGAAGCGGCAGCCAATTGCAAGGCATCGCCATGGAAAGATCAAATAAACGTGATCCATCATCAGGTACAAGCTTTAGCAAACAATCAAAAATTGTATGATTTAATTATCAGCAATCCTCCATTCTATGAACAAGATTTAAAAAGCCCTGATACCAATAAAAATCTGGCATTGCATAGCCAAGCACTTACATTAAAAGAACTATTGGTATCGGCCAATCAATTACTTGCCGAAAAAGGATATTTTGCCGTATTACTGCCATTTGAAAGAAAAGCCATTTTTGTGGCATTGGCCGAAAAAGAAGGATTGTATGTACAGAAATCCACCGATGTTCAACAAACAGAAAAACATGCTTATTTCAGAACAATGTTATTGCTTAGCAGAACTGAAACAGCAGTAAAAACGGATTCGATGATCATTAAAATCAACAATGCCTATAGCGCTGAATTTCGGGCATTACTAACCCCCTTTTACTTACCATTCTAATTGATTAACTTAGCGGCATGAAGGCAAAGTATATTGTATTGTTAGGATTCATTTTTGTTGCATGCAACAGCAAGCAGCCATCTTTATTGCCAGCAGAAAACGGTTTGGATGCAGGGAGAGAATTTATTGATGGTTGTTTAAAGGGCGATTTTATCAAAGCCCATTTTTATGTATTACCCGATGCTACCAACGAGCAATTATTAAAAACAACCGAAGCCAGTTATAGAGAAAAAGACAAAGAAGGCAGGCAGGAATTAAGAACTGCCTCTATCAATATTCAATCAGTTCAAGAACCCAACGATTCAACAGTAGCATTAAACTATAGCCTTAGCTCAGATACTGCAAGCAAATATTTGCACATCATTAAAAGGGATGCAAAGTGGCTAGTAGATTATAAAAAAACCTTTAACCAATAATGGCATGAAACAAATTGCATTGGTGGGTATAGGTGGAATGATTGGCTCAGTGCTTAGGTATCTTGCTGCCATTGGGTTTAGACCAACTCAATTTCCATATGCAACTTTGCTCGTGAATATAATTGGTTCGATATTGATCGGAATGATCATGGGATGGTCAGCAAAACAAGTGAATGCAGATTATTGGAGATTATTTTTAGCTACAGGTATTTGCGGCGGATTTACTACTTTTTCTGCTTTTGCCTGGGAGAATTTGCAATTACTGCAACAACAGCGATATACACAATTTTGTGTTTATGCTGGCGGCACCTTAATTTTAAGTCTTATTGCTGTAGCAATTGGCTATTGGCTTACCAAATAAAATCACTCAAATGGAACCACAAACAGTTGTTCATCCTTGGCATGGCGTAACTTATGGAGATCAGGCACCAAGAGTAGTTAATGCTATAATTGAAATTCCGCAAGGTTCTCGTTGTAAATACGAAATTGATAAACCTACCGGCCTTTTAAAATTAGACCGAGTCATTTTCTCCTCCTTCTACTACCCTATTAATTATGGTTTTATACCTCGCACATATGGTGGCGATAAAGATCCTTTGGATATACTCGTAATTACTTCATTACCGGTACAACCACTTACCATAATGGATGCCAAAGTAATTGGTGTAATGCAAATGGTAGACCAGGGAGACCCAGATGATAAAATCATTGCAGTAGCTGCTAAAGATCCGGGGGTGAACCATTACAATAATATTGAAGAATTACCCAAACATTTTTTTGATGAACTAAGACATTTTTTTGAAGAATATAAAAAACTAGAAAATAAAACAGTGGTAGTAGAAGACTTTGGCGATAAAGCAAAAGCCTTGGCTATTATTGAAGAAGCAATTGAATTTTATAAAACGAACTTTGTAAAATAATGCCATTATTTTGCTGCTCATTTCCGGTAAAATCTGCTGAATTCACAAAAATTCAACAAACCAGGGCCCAATCAATGGTAGATTGATGAAGCCACCTTATATTTGCAAAAAATAAATTCATGGAAGCGAAACAATCATCAGGTAAATATTGGGCATTGTGCTTTTTCTGGTTAGCAATAATGATTACTTTAATGTTTGTTTATCGCGAATTTTTCTGGTTGGCATTGCCTGGTACAGTTACCTATTTTGCCAAAGCCATGGACATCATGTAATTCGGCTCAATACCTTTTCAGAATTCTTAATTGATGGGTTCTTTCACCCGTATCAGAACTGATAATACCCATATTGTCGATTGAGTCTATTCTGACCCTTCCAGAAGCATGTACAATGGTTTGCGCATCAAGCATCATACCTACATGGGTAATTCGGCCTTCGGCATTATCAAAAAAAGCCAAATCGCCGCATTGGGCCTCTTGTAAAAACCCAACCACTTCTCCTAAAACAGCTTGTTGGTAAGCATCTCTTGGTAAATGCTTAGCAAAAAAACGAAATACCTGTTGCGTAAATCCACTGCAATCAATTCCAAATACAGATCTACCGCCCCATAAATAAGGAGCGTGTAAATATTGCATAGCAATATGTTTGATATAATCGGGTGCAAACAAGATAGGATTGGGCTTTGCAACAACTCCTTTATACGTGAATTCAAATTTTCCGATCGTTAATTTTTTATGGGAAAACAAACCCAATGAAGCTCCAATAGGAATTTGCATATCGGTTCCGTTTACCTCCAATAAATTAGCAAATTCGGCAGCAAGGTCATTGGATTGATTGGCCACTAAATCATTGCTTATTGCCAATAACTGTGTTTTTTGGCACCATCCCTCATATTGATCGTAAAGGCACTTCACCTGATAAAAATCGCCCGATTGATCCATCAATTCTACTAGTTCTCCAAACAATAATGAACTCACCATTTCAGACCTATGCGCAGCTTCGGCCCTTAAGGGGGCAACTGCAACCAACACCATCATATATGCCATTCAAAAAATTTACTCTAAGTTATGGAAATTTACCTGTTTTGCATCTTGTACAAAATGCTTATTTTAACTTGTGAGCAGCAACCAATTTAACCATATTACCGACGTTCAATTAATCGACCGCTTCGTAAGCGATCAAAATAAAGAATGGCTGGGTATATTATTAGAGCGTTATACATTGTTGTTGTTGGGGGTTTGCATGAAGTATTTAAAAAATGAAGAAGCTGCCAAAGATGCCGTACAACAAGTGTTTTTAAAAGCTTTGAACGAGATGGGAAAATACCCTATCAACTATCCAAAAAGTTGGTTGTATAAAGTAGCCTGTAATCATTGCCTGATGCAATTGAGGGATCAAAAGACAAGCCTTTCTTTAGCAGACAATGCTTACTTAGTTGATGATACAAGTGATTTACAAGATCATCAGTTAAAGGAAGTCAATTTAACCCTATTAGAAACTTGTATTACTGAATTAAACAAAGAACAGCAAACTTGTATAACTTTATTCTACTTAGAGAAACAAAGTTATCAGGCAATTAGCGAGGCAACTGGAATGAGCAGTTTACAAGTAAAAAGCCATATCCAAAACGGGAAAAGAAATTTAAAACTATTGATGGTTAAAAAACAACCATTACAATGAGCGATTTAAAAAACATATTAGCCAACAGCAAGGAGATGAACGAGCATGACCTTTTAAAATATTTAGAAGGCAATGCTACAGATGCTGAAATGCATGCCATAGAAGCACAAATGGCCGATTCCGCTTTTATGGATGATGCCATTGAAGGATTACAAGCGATTGGCCAAAACAAAAAAATTCTTCAACTAAAAGACCAACTCAATCAGCAACTCAAGAAAGCCAGTTCTAAAAAAGAAAAAATAAAAAAGCGCAGGGAATATATGGATCAGCAATGGTTGATCATTGCCGTGTTGGCGATCATCTTATTGAGTGTAGTAGGTTATTTGTTGATTCATTTTTATTCAAAATAATCACCTGCATAATCTTTCAATCAAAGCATGCTGATTGGGGTAAAGACCCAACAACGCATTTTTTTCTGCCAACTCAAAATCCGTAAAATCAAATCCTGGCGCTACCGTACATCCAACAAATGAATAGGCTCCAACAGATTCCGAAGCAAACCATGCACCCGCAGGAACAATGGCCTGATATACTTCGCCATTAATTGTGTTCGATCCTAATTGAATCAATTCATAATTTCCATCCTCCTTGATAACATGTACCAACAAAGCATCCCCTTCATAAAAATGCCAGCACTCATCGCTTTTAATTCTGTGAAAAGCAGAAAAGTTTTCTTGCGTTAGCAAAAAATAAATAGCCGTTGAAAAAGGGCGATCGCCAGAAAAACGATGGGGCAATGAAGCGTGAGGAATTTGCTCTGCAGCAATATAATTTTCTTTATAAAACCCACCTTCTGGATGAGGCAGTAAACCGTAGATTTCAACCAATTGCTGATACATGTTGCTTCAATTTTATTGCACTAAATTAATTAGTTAATGTTAAATTGATATTATTTATATATGGAATTCAATGATTTATAATATTATGCAAAAAGTAAGCATTGTAAAACTTAACATTAAGGTATTATTGAAAGATTTAGCTTTATGCAAAACAAGCATATGCTCAACCATATTACCCTATCCGAAGAAGTACTGATTGATCAGTTGCGCCACGCAAAAACAGAAAAAGAGATCAATAAAATCATTGAATCAAGTATTTATCAGCTAGAACAAACGGTGTCTGAGCCCGAATATGTGGTGAGCTTCACCCAAAAAATGAGACAGAAATTATCATCCATCAATCCATTCCACATCGAAGATCCTACAGAATGGAATAATATTCAAACATCAAAAGTGTTGTTTTATAGAATTGCATGTAGGTTTACTACAATGGTATAAACTTTTGCAATAAATATCAGTGCACATTTTTAGTAAGCTCATCAACTTCTATATCACCCTCTTCATTTCTGGGTTTAGAATAATCACTCTTTAATTCTTCTTCAAATTGCTTTTCGTCTTTTTGATTTCTATAAATCAAAAAAGCAATTAAAAGCGCCGCAGGGATGGCGATTAATGTAATGGTTAACCAATTCATTTTATTGAAGTTTGATTACTATAAAGCTACACTAAAGAAATGCAGGCCTATATTAATTTTTCGGCAACATCGGAAAAAATGCACTGGTTCTTTTTTTGTATGCTTGAAAAGCCTCATTGTTTTTGTACTTCGCTTCGAGCATGGGTATACCAGAAACATAGAGCAATAAATAACTGATGGTAATTGGGCTAATGATGGCCCAGATTCCATACTGCAGCGGCATTACAATGATGAACATTCCCCACCAAAGTAGTACTTCGCCAAAATAATTGGGATGCCTTGTATATTTCCATAAACCCGTTTGCATGATATCGGATTTGTTTTTCTTATGCTTTATAAAAACCATCAACTGATAATCGCCAATCGCTTCAAAGGCAAAACCAATCAACCAAATTATCGTTCCAGCCAATATGAATGGGCTTGTTGCTTGATCTGTTGCAACCGACACTACTATTATGGGTATGCTAATGATCCACATAAAAAATCCCTGGAGTAAGTACACTTGTAAATAAGAACGAAGCAGGAAATACTTCCCCCACTCTTCTCTCCATTTTTTATACCTAAAATCTTCGGGCTTGCCCTTGCTTCTTAAACCAATATGAAGGGCCAAACGAATTCCCCAAATGGCAATAAGCATATAAAGTATTACTGATTGCAATGTTGGTGTTGTGGTAAGAAAAAGAAAAAAAGCAATCCCTACAAAGCCCAGCCCCCATGCAATATCGGCTACATCATTTCTTTTTTTTATGAGTGCAATAAAAAACCATGCAGTCGCATAAACAAGTATCAATATGCCAATTTGTAAAAATGTACTGAGCATTTTATTGAAAATACTTTACAATGTAAAAACCTGCAGTGCTTACTATAGCAGTTAAAACAGTTCCCCAAATAATGTCAATAAATACAATATTCAAAGGCCAGCCTTTTAAGGTTGCTAAATTGGTAAGATCATAAGTGGCATACGTAAAGAAACCAAATAGCGCACCGAGTATTATGGCTGATGTCAATGAATTTTTTTCCACTGCTGGCAGAATAGTAAAAATAAAAATACCCACAATAAAGAGCAGGTAAAAAATAATAGCGGCCGTCCAGTTAACTTGATCAGATAAAAATCCACCCAAGTATTTTCGGTACAAATCTTTGGCAATAAAACCTAGCCAGGTCATATCGATAATAAAGAAAACAATAAAAGTGAGTATATAACTGAGGAGTAATTTAGGGAAAGGCATAAAGCAATATTTTAGTTCCCATAAATTTCATCAATTATTTTGGCAAGTGCCCGATCTTTTTCGGTAACCGTATTATTGGCATCGTGGGTAGTGAGTATGATGTCTACCTGATTGTACACATTGCTCCAATTGGGATGATGATTCATCTTTTCGGCAGCAAACGCTACTTTGGTCATAAATGCAAAAGCATCTACAAAGTTCTTGAACTTAAAACTGCGTTTGAGTTGATTGGTTTCTTCTTGCCACATCGAATAGGCTATTTTTACTTCGTCAGTAAATATAATAATTCTTTGGCAACGGCTTCTGAAGATGCTGGATTTTGTCCGGTAATTAATAAGCCATCTTTTACCATATGAACTGACCAGTCTTCTTTCTTAGAATACAAACCACCTTTCAGTTTCAATTCGTCTTCTAATAAAAAAGGAACAATATGAGTGAGCTTAACCGCTTCTTCTTCGGAATTGGTAAAACCAGTTACCTGTTTGCCCTTTATTAAGTACTCCCCATTCTCGTCTTTTACATTTAACAATACCGATGGAGCATGACAAACTGCAGCGATGGGTTTTTTGGCTTTCCAAAAATCCTTGATTAAGCGTATGGAATCTTTGTTGGAAGTTAAGTCCCATAATGGCCCATGACCTCCAGGATAAAATATACCATCAAAATTGGCTGCATCCATTTCGGCCAGCACATGTGTTCGCTCCAATTGGTTTTGTAAAGGAATATCTAATTTAAAGCGGATTGTAGCAGTTGTTTGAGCATTGGGCTCATCACTTTTAGGATCGATGGGCGGTTGACCGCCTTTGGGAGAAGCCAATGTAATAATGGCTCCTGCAGCTTTCAACATATAGTAGGGTGCGGCAAATTCTTCTATCCAAAAACCTGTTTTAGCACCTGTATTACCTAACTCGCTATGCGATGTAAGTACAATAAGAATTTTCATAGTCGGACTTTTATTTTGATAATGCAAAATTGGCCTTTCTTATTGGGTGCAGTATTATAGTTTCATATAAAAGAGTTACATGATTATTGGATATCTATGAATATCTAAGCAGAGAAATGATCCGAAACAAATGTACAAGTTCGTTTACTCACCGAAAATGAGCTTACCAAAATATTGAGTGATGTATCATTCATTGCTCAAAAATTATACATCGAATCTGTAGCAGAAAAAGCAATTCAATAAATACCCTTTATTCTTTGTTTATCCAAATAGGACTGCTCCAGGCCATTTCTGCAGTAGCGTGTGAATACAAACGTCCTTTATATTCATCTACCTGCTTGACCCTTAAATAATACATCGAAGATTTTGTAAATTGAGTATCCGTGAAAGAAAATTCATGCGTTTCTGCATTGGGTTTAATTGAATAAATAGTAACAAATGCCCCATCTACCATCTTTACCAATTCTACACTGGCCAATGTATTTGTTCCTGCAATTTTACCTTTAAATACTGGTGCAGATTTGGTGGTATATTCCGCGCCCATATCGTGTTCATCAGCAGAAAAATCCAGATAAATACGAGTGCCTGTAGTAGCATATGTTCTTCTTTGTTGAAAAGCATCCCATAATGAATCTCTATTGTTTTCTCTCGATAAAGCAACCGCTAATCCACCCGTATGTTGCGTATAAATGGTATAGTTATTTGCACCAGGTCTGCCAAGATGATTATCAGTAGAGCCAACAACACCTATATGATTTCCCTTACTCCATCCATATTGATAAGACCATTTATTTTCTGCACCCAATTCAAAACGTTGGGGCATATCATCGGGTTGAACCAAAAATCGGCTATTCCATAAAGAATAGATCTCCCCTATTTTATGATAGGTTTCATTGATATCATTCCAAACATCATGATTGTCAAATGTCCAAGACATATGAGGAATCGTAATTGCAGGATCCCCTTGATTATCCAAAGCCTTCCAAAGAGAAGGAAGATTAGGATATTTGCGATAATCGAAAACCTTGGATTTTTTTGATTTATATAGTATGATATGATGCGATAATGAAGGCGTCCATTCGTATGCATAAAAAGTAGTAAACTTTCCAGGCTTATAAAATGAATCCGTAATATCCTGGCATTTTTGCCATACCGTATCATTGAGGTGCTTTGAATCATGTTCTGAACATGAACCAAAATCCAGTTGAACTATATCAACCGCATACTTATACGCATCTATTGCTTTTGTATAATTACCTCGATGATCTCCCCCTTCATTTAATTCCTTAAACTTTTCTGTACTTAATGTATTTACATTCCCTCCATCATCAGATGCAAAAAGACCAAAATTATCGTTTCCTGTTCCTGTGTGAAAATGTGTATCGCCAAATAAATGTTTATAGCTATTTAATTGATCGTCCACCCATGCATAATGGGTAGATATTTTAACTGCTTTGGTTTCGTCGGTTGCAGCAATTTTTTGGAACCCTTTAGCTTTAAACTGCACACCTTTAACTACATGCTTTCCTGCATCTGCTTTAGTAAATTGAATACTTGGCGGAAGATTTGCAACAATCCCATTTGATTGTAATTTTAAAGTGCCCGTATACCCAGATGCCGGATTTCCGAATTTATCAATTGCAACAAATGATACATCAACCAATTCATTCATGCCAATATCGGATGGATAGTTAATCAAAATATTGGTCGCTTCCGTAGGTAAAATATTAAAGAATAAATTCGCATGTTGCTTATGCCATTCATCTTTATCTGATTGCCTCATTGCAGCTCGAATCTCCACCCTTCCTGAAATACTCTGCACTTTTCCTTTATATTGAATGGTAATTTGATCATTTGCCGAAAGCCCTTTGTCTATTAACAATACATCGAGCACACCACCAACCATACCATGATCTACCAGTTTCAGGTTGGCATTATTTGACGTACGTGCAATGGTATAACCAAGGTCTCCACTTTGATTTGCTTGCGGCTTAGACCAGTAAAGAAACTCTGTTTCAGCGTATGCAATGGGTATTTCTATACGGATGCCGCCGCCTGGCTTTATGCCATTCTTCCCAACAACATAAGTGTACTTGATTTCTTGTAATGTGCCGGCACGCATGGTTAATGGGGCAACGGTTAATTTCCCTTGTGCATGTAAGAAACTATTCAAAGACAAAATGGTCAATTGAATAATAATAAAGGTTCTAATCAACATGGCTTGGTTATTTATTCTCACTCAGCAAGTTAATAAATCATTTGTAAAAAGACTTTGATTTAAAATCTGTTGGCCTTCTAATCCTCTTTCTATAAGCCAATTTGTAAAACTTGATACCCTTTCTTGTTTCATTAATCCAGCATTAGACTCGTCACCAAAATGAGGTATTGAAAAGGATATTGCTTTTTCTAAATCGATATTGTTTAAATCGTACTCAGTTACGTAACTACTTAAGATTTTTGTTGATTCAGTCAGGTTATTTTTTGTATACAAAAAGCCTTTTTGAGTGGCTTTGATAAACTTAGAATAAAGCCCCTTGTGCTTTGTAATATTTTCCTTTTTTGTTAATACAATTGGTGAATAACCATAAGGAATATTAAAATCGGCTAATTGAAAATGATTTAGTTCGATATGCTTAGCCCTTGCTTCAATTCCCTCCCAGTTGTCAAAAATCCAAGTAGCATCTGCTTTACCACTTAACAGCGTGTTCCAAATACCAAGTTTTTCTGGATAAATTATTTTCAAATCAGCTTTCCCTCCATCATTTATAATCATTTCTTTTACTATATGATCTTCATAACGCGCCTTATATGAGGCATATGTGTTTCCATCAAGCAAACTTGGTGATACAATATTTGATGATTTTAGTGTAGCAATGCAACTTAAATCTTTTTGTAAAATAGCGTAAATGGCCACTGCTTGAACTTGATTCACTTTATTATTCAAACTAATAACCGTCTCAAAAGGTGCAATTGCAAAGTCTGCAAGATCAAGTTCTAATTTTTTTCCTGGTGTTATTGAATAATTGTCATCTTTCGGATTTAAGATTTCAAGGTCTATGCCTTGTTGGTTGTAAAACCCTAATTCGCTGGCAATTAAGAATCCGATGTGATTGACATTCGGAGTCCAGTCTAGTGCTAATTTTAATTTTATCATTTTTATGTCTGTGTTTTTTTTAAATATTACTACTAATGTTTTGCGGCTTGGTCATCCCGCAAAACGGGAACAAAGATATGAAGCCAAAATTATGCGAAGCCTTATGTTGTGCGTTCGGCATATTTCTAAGTCAACTGTGTTGCTTTTTATGGCATGTTTTGCAAACAGAAACAAGCCATTCTATTGGCTCTTTTCCTATATTAAATTTAGCATATTTTGTGTGATGAACTTGTGTCGCTTGACTTCCGCAATAAACACAACACCAATTGTCTCGTTTCAAAACTACATATCGTTTTCTTTTCCAGGCTTCTGATTGTAAATACTCATATCTGTAATAAACTTGTCGATCACTTAATGAATTTAATTCCCTTAATAACTTTTCACCCTCAGGATTATTTTCTCCATTACGCGTCCATCCTATAGATTTAATATATTCATTCTTAAAATAATTGTATCGGTTTGGAGTTTTTTTATTAGCTAATAATTGTTTAGAAATGAGGATAACTACTAAACCACCAGTAAATATTAAAATTGGAATTAATAGGGGATTGGAACTGTTATCATTTTCTTTATTTGTTAAAGATTTAGCCTTTGCATTTTGAATTGTGTTAGCAATATGTACTTTTTTTAGTTTTTTCCTTTTCCGCTTTTTTAAAGCTGAAGGTTCTACGGTATTTTTTACGGAGTCAATTTGCTTGCCATCCTGTCCAAATAATAATGATGCAAATACAATTGATAATATAATGAACTTAAGTTTCATTTACTTACAGAAAACGTCCGTGTCATTGAGTGGTTTGGTTATTGTGTGATCCCGTCGCTGATTTGGGGACTAATGTAGTGATTAGCTTAAATCAAATCACTAAAATTGATTAAAAATTCCAAAAGTAGATGAGCCAAAGGTGAAGTAGTAATAAATTCTATTTATTAATTTATAACCAACAGCTATAATTTGAAAAAATATATTTTCCGGATTAGCTCACCCTCGCTTCGCTCGGGTTCGCTGATGCCGGTTTCGAGGGGGAGCTTAAAGAGAAAAAGCCTGCTCGCTGCGCGAGCGGGCTTTTATGTCGCGCTCACGCAAGCTCGCTTGCGACGCGCGCCATAAAAAAAGCCCTGACATTCGTCAAGGCTTTTTCTCTTTAGTGGAGCCGACCGGATTCGAACCGGTGTCCAAACATCGCCACCATTAGCTTTCTACATGCTTATTTCATTATTAATTGTAGGCGATAAGCAGGAAACGAACAAACCAACCTAGCGCTTAGCTGGATATTCTTAAGCAACAGTCACAGCCTTCTGTTACAGCATCTCCTTTTGTTTTGAGTCGGCGGCGGCACATGGAAAGAAGCGAACCTGTGCGGCGGCCCAAATGGTTACTTAATCACTGATTAAGCAGCCATGGCATACTGAGTATTGCCAGTTGAGTTTTGAATATTCAGATTAAAGTGCTAATTATCCAACGCACTGCATGCTTACACCAACCGTAACCTATGCTGTCAAAACCAACACGGCCCCGTTAAAGAGATAAGAGATATAAGATAAGAGATATGAGATACAAAATTACTTAAACAATCTCCAGAAATCTAATCCCAATGCATACACCATTAAACCAAGCAACAACACCATTCCTACCGTTTGCGCGTATTCCATAAACTTATCGCCGGGCTTGCGGCCGGTGATCATTTCATAAATAGTGAACAACGCGTGGCCTCCGTCAAGAGCTGGTATGGGTAAAATATTCATGAATGCTAAAATGATAGAGAAGATTCCTGTTAATGTCCAAAACCTTTCCCAATCCCATACTCCAGGAAATGTATTGCCAATGCTAATTACAGATCCTAATGAATCACTTGCATTTACCTTGCCTGTAAATATTTGCTTGATGCCTGTTACATATCTATCCAAAGTTTCCCAACAATGTGTTACACCGAGTGGTATAGATTCTAAGAATGTATAATTCTTTGTTTCTGTTCCTAAAATCTTCAATGGATCTTTATTAAAAAATCCGATCGATCCTTTATCCGATACCAATGCTTTTATTTCCACTGTATCTACTCCCCTAATCAATGTAATCACCACCAAAGAATCACTCATCTTCCGCTTCAACAGATCAAACTCCTGATAATACTTAAATGACTGCCCATTAATGGCTATTAAAGAATCGCCCTTTCTTAATTCGCCTTTTGTAACAGTGGCAGTTTTACTTACAGAATCTACTATCACCGGATACCTTGGCACAATCAATCCACTCAACTTTTTTTGCTCCACTAATTTTTTTCCAAAGCCCGCAGGTATAGCAATATTGATTTCCTGCCCATCTCTCAATACTTGCAAGTTTTTGGCCTCGGTTAAAATAATTTCAGACTCTAGCGTTCCAAAATTTTCAATGCGCTTGCCGTCTATTCCCACTACATTGTCTCCATCTTTCAAACCAATCGATTTGGCCAATGAATCGGTGTACACTCCGTATTGTAGATTTTTTACAGGCAATTGCTCCTCTCCCCAAACCCAGGTAATACCTATGAATATTACAATAGCCAATACTACATTCACCACTACTCCACCTACCATAATAATCAATCTTTGCCAAGCCGGCTTACTTCTAAACTCATGTGGCTCTGGAGGTAATTTCATCTGCTCCTTGTCCATACTCTCATCGATCATGCCGGCAATTTTTACATAGCCGCCAAAGGGTACCCAGCCCAAACCATATTCTGTTTCTCCCTTCTGCTTCTTCCATAAACTAAACCATGGATTGAAAAACAAATAAAATTTTTCTACCCTGCACTTAAATAGTTTAGCCGGAATAAAATGCCCCAATTCGTGTAACACTACCAAAATAGAAAACGACAAAATAAACTGCGCTATTTTTACGCCCACACTCATCAAATCAATTGCTAATAAACTCATAGTTTTTTTCCTCGAAGGATTTTTTGTTATTAATTACATATGTACCAAAGATGCGGCAAAATCCCTTGTTTCGGCATCCGTTTCAAAATATTCCTGTAAAGTTGGCTTCTCTATAAATGCAATCTTTGCCATCGACTGCTCTACTATCTCCGTCATATCCAAAAACCCAATCCTATTTCTTAAAAATGCATACACCGCTATTTCATTTGCTGCATTCAACACACAAGGAACATTTCCGCCCTTATACATTGCATCTGTTGCCAAACTTAAATTGCGAAATGTTTTTATATCGGGCTCTTCAAACGTAAGTGTATTCGGTTTCTTAAAATCGTAGCGTGGAAAATCATTCGCTATTCTTTGCGGAAATGCCAACGCATATTGTATGGGCAATTTCATATCTGGTAACCCCATCTGCGCCTTTAATGAACCGTCTTCAAACTGTACCATACTATGTATAATACTCTGTGGATGTATGACTACTTGAACCTGATGTGGTGCTAAATTAAACAACCACTTGGCTTCTATCATCTCTAAGCCCTTATTCATCAAGGTTGCCGAATCGATGGTAATCTTTGCACCCATACTCCAATTGGGATGCTGCAATGCATGATCCTTTTTTACATTCACCAAAAAATTGGGCTTCTTGCCCAAGAATGGACCACCACTGGCCGTTAAAACAATCTTATCGATTTTGTTTCTTGTCTCTCCTACCAAACATTGAAAAATAGCCGAATGTTCGGAGTCTACCGGTATAATGGGTATTCTTTTCTCCGCCGCTTTCTGCATTACTATATCGCCTGCCACCACCAATGTTTCTTTATTGGCAAGTGCAATGGGCTTGCCCAATTCTATGGCATTCAATGTAGGCTTCAATCCTGCATAGCCTACAATGGCCGCCAACATCATATCATAACAATCCATCAATGCCGCTTCTGCCAATGCTTTCTCACCTGCAAATACTTTGATATCGGTTCTGGCCAATGCCTCTTTTACAATGCCGTATTTTTTTTCGTCGCCTATTACTACCACATTCGGATTAAACAACAAGGCCTGCTTGATCAACAACTGATCATTGCTCTGTGCTGTTAAAATTTCTGCACTGAACAATTCCGGATTGGCCTTGATTACATCCAATGCCTGCGTTCCGATTGACCCCGTTGATCCAAAAATGGCGATTCTCTTTTTACTCATTCATTTGTTTTATATATACACTAAGGGCTACAAAATAAGCAAATATGTAGTATGCTGTAATTTATTATTACAATACTTAATTAATCCTGTCTTTTAGTTAATGATATAGGGTGATAAGCCCTCGGCTATTACCCGATCATTGCTTAATCGGGGCACTTTGTTCTGTCCGCCCAATTTGCCAATCGATTTCATGTAATCAATAAATCCATGCTGCCTTACCCTAGAGATCTGCAATGGCAACAATATATTACCCACCATCAGGTCTTCATAATAAACATTCTTAGCGCGCATATGTTCGTTCAAGCACTTGCTAAATGCCGCTAAATCGCCCGGCGCTTCCTCAAACTCTATCAACCATTCATGGTAACTCTTTCCCTTACCTTGTTGAATATATGGCGCCACGGTAAACTCAGTAATCTTACAGGGGTACTCCGCCACCGTTTTTATCATGGCCTGCTCTACTTCTTCTCCAATTACATGCTCTCCAAATGCCGATATAAAATGCTTGATCCTGCCCGTTACCACCAACCGATATGGATTGAGGCTTAGAAATTTGACCGTATCACCTATATTATAACCCCATAATCCAGCATTGCTATTAATAATCAAGGCATAGTTCTCGCCCAACTGCACATCTTTTAATGATAGCCTGGTTGGGTATTCATTGAATATTTCTCCCGCAGGGATAAACTCATAAAATATTCCACTATTGGTATTGAGCAACATGCCTGGCTCGGTTTGGGTATCCTGAAAAGCAAAAAATCCTTCACTGGCCGGAAACAACTCAATCGAATGGATATTCCTTCCTATACTTTCAAAAATCTTTGACTTATAAGGCTCAAAATTCACGCCACCCTGCACCATCACACTGAAATGGGGGAATAATTCGCCCACTTTCTTGCCCGATTGCTCTATCAACCGGTCAAAATACATCTGCATCCATGGCGGTATGCCACTTATTAAAGTCATATTCTGATCGATCGTTTCCTTTACAATAGCATTCAACTTGGTTTCCCAGTCTTCTATACAATTGGTTTCGAAACTAGGTAACTGATTAGACCTTAAATAAGCCGGTATATGGTGATTTACGATGCCGCTCAATCTTCCCGTAGGGATATTGCCCGTCCGCTCCAGTTCAGGAGATCCACTCAAAAAGATCAATTTTCCATTGGCAAATGCCGTATTACCCGTTTCTGCCATATAACACAATAGGGCATTGCGGGCCGTATTGATATGATTGGGGATAGAATCCTTCGTAATAGGAATGTATTTTACCCCGCTGGTGGTTCCACTGGTTTTGGCAAAATAAATGGGCCGCCCCTTCCATAATATATTCTCCTTACCCGCTTTTACCTGCTCAATATAGGGTTTGATGCCCTCATAGTCCCTAATGGGTACGGCCTGTATATAGGATTGATGATCCTTCACCTGCGCCAATTGATGGTCTTTGCCAAACTGGGTTTTGGCTCCTATTTTCAGCTGATTGGCCAATATGGCATCCTGGTGGTCAACAGCCTGCATCATTGCCTTGCGGGTTCTATTGTAAATGAGCTGGGCAAATGGCTTTGCCAATAGGGTTTTAAGATTCATAATAAACCGATGATCTATCGGGTAGCAAAAATAGGGCTATGTTTGGGGCTTTGGCAAAGGAGTTTTATAAAATTCTGATAATTTATTTCAAAAATAGTTGTGAATTCTCCTTGCTAATCATTACCTTTGCCGTCCTAATTTTGGATAGCTATGTTAGCAGTTGTAAAAATCGCAGGTCAACAATTTAAAGTACAAGAAGGTCAAAGCTTGTACGTCCCTCACCTGCAGGGTAATACCGGAGACAAAGTGGAGTTTAATGAAGTATTGTTTGTTGAAACAAACGGTACCATTGCTACAGGATCAGCTGTAAAAGCTACTGTAAAAGCAGAAATCATTAGCGACTTAGTACAAGGAGATAAAGTGATCGCCTTTAAGATGAAAAGAAGAAAGGGCTTCCGCAAGAAGCATGGTCATAGAACCCATTATACTAGAATTAAAATCGAAAGCATCGCTTAGTAAAAAATCACTTGATTTGCTTCGGCAATAAAAGTTGTAAAATCATACATTATGGCACACAAAAAAGGAGAAGGTAGCGTAAAAAATGGTCGTGACTCACAAAGCAAACGCTTGGGTGTAAAAATCTACGGAGGTCAACCAGCTCTTTCTGGAAATATTATTATTCGTCAAAGAGGAACAGTTTACCATCCTGGTAAAAATGTTGGCGTTGGAACTGACTTTACTTTATTCGCATTACAAGACGGTATTGTTGAATTTAAAAAAGGAAAATCAGACAAAACAACTGTATCGGTTTTACCGGCTGCAGCAACTGCCTAAAAAAATAAATTTTTGTTGTTTGAAATAATTTTTTATTTTTAATGCATTATTAACTAACCATTAAATCTAAAAACATGGCAACTGCAAAAAAAGCCGCTAAGAAAGCTGCTCCTAAAAAAGCTGTTAAGAAAGCTGCACCAAAGAAAGCTGCTCCTAAAAAAGCTGCTAAGAAAGCTGCTCCTAAGAAAGCTGCAAAGAAAGCTGCTCCTAAGAAGGCTGCTAAGAAAGCTGCTCCTAAGAAGGCTGCTAAGAAGGCTGCTAAGAAGAAGTAGTAATCTTGTTTCTTTAACAGAAATAGATTTAGAATCCCGGATTTATCCGGGATTTTTTTGTGTATATCTCCATCCACTTTATTACTTTACAGCATGATGAACAACTACGCCATTGCAGATAATTTTTCTTTGCTAGCCAAATTAATGGACATACATGGCGATAACTCCTTCAAGGCCAAATCCTATGCTGCTGCGGCTTTCACAATAGAGAAGCTTACAGTTCAATTAGCAGAACTTCCGCAGGATAAAATTTTTTCCATCAAAGGAATTGGAGAAAGTATTGGCAAAAGCATTGTTGAACAAATTGGTACTGGTAATTTTAATGCACTGCAAGAATACATTCAAAAAACACCTCCTGGAATTTTAGAGATGATGAGCATTAAAGGAATCGGTCCGAAAAAAATTGCTACCATCTGGAAAGAATTAGAAATAGAAACACTTGGAGAATTACTATATGCATGCAACGAAAATCGATTAACACTTTACAAAGGCTTCGGAGAAAAGACACAAAAAAATATTAAAGAAGCCATTGAATTTTACATGGGTACACTCGGAAGTTTTCTCTATCAACAAGTAGAAAGCTATGCCGATGCAATTGATCAAAAATTAAAATTATCCTTCAAAAAACCCTTTTTTGCCTGTGGAGAATTCCGCAGACAGCAAGAAGTTATCAACAAATTGGAGTGGGTAACCAACAATTCTGCCGATGATTTGCGCGCATTTTTTACTTCCAATGCTTATGAAATGATCGAAGAAAATGCATCCATTATTTCTTTTAAAGGAAAAGAAAACTGTTTGTTGCAATTTCATTTAAGCAATGCATCCAATTTTTATGCAACCCTTTTTATCCATTCATGCAGTGCCGAATTTTTAACTGCATGGAATGCAATAACTCAATGGGACCCTTCTTTTAATTATGATGCTGAAAATGCCATTTTTAACCATCACCATATTAGCCCCATACCTCCATATCTAAGAGAAACTGCAGCCAATATAATTGATGCAAAAAACAATCAATTGCCTTCAGTAATTCAAACCGATCAGATAACTGGAATTATTCATAGCCATAGCAACTGGAGTGATGGCAGCAATACCATCGAAGAAATGGCCAAAGTGGCTATTGAAAAAGGATACCAATACTTAGTGATCAGCGATCACTCTAAATCGGCTTTCTACGCCAATGGTTTGCAAGAAGATCGGATTCGGGCCCAGCATCAACAAATAGACGAAATCAATTCCCGCCTTAAATCCTTCAAGATATTCAAAAGCATCGAAAGCGATATTCTCAATGATGGTAGCCTCGATTATCCTGAGCATGTGCTCCAAAGTTTCGATCTGGTGATTGCTTCGGTTCATTCCAATCTTAAAATGAACCAAGACAAGGCTATGGGCAGGCTTCTAAAAGCCATTGAAAACCCCTTTACTGCTATCCTAGGTCATATGACGGGCAGATTGTTGCTCAGCAGAAATGGCTACCCGGTAGACCATCAAATGATTATTGATGCATGTGCCGCCAACAATGTAGTAATTGAACTCAATGCCCATCCGCGCCGTCTAGATATCGATTGGAGATGGATTGGTAAAGCCCTCGATAAAAATGTACTGATCTCTATCAACCCCGATGCGCATAGCACCGATGGTTATGATGATTGCAGATACGGTGTGCTAGTGGCGCAAAAAGCCGGACTTACCCGCGCTCAAAACCTGAGCAGTTTTTCCTTACCGGCATTTCAGCAGTTTGTAGATGGGCAGAAAAAGAAGCGGTAGGAAAAAATTCATACTTGCGCCAACGGAAACTGAATAGTAAAACTAGTACCCACTCCTTCTTTGCTGGTGAAATGAATTTGTCCATTGGCTTTTTCTACAATGCCTTTGCAAATAGCCAGCCCCAATCCTGTGCCCGCTGTTTTGGTGGTAAAATTTGGGCTGAAAATATGTGGCAACATTAAATCGGAAATGCCACCCGACTGATCGTTGATTGTAACAACAGCTTGGTTGTTTTCGCAGCGTAATGAAATGGAGATAAGAATTTCTTTTTCATTGTCGGCTCCTGCTTCTATTGCATTCTGCAAAAGATTGGTGAATAGTCGATTGATCTGCACTTTATCGGCATAGATGATGGCTTTGTTTGGCGGTAGCTGCCAATAAAAATGAATATCGTCATTGGCTTGATACAATACCACCAGTGATTGAATTAATTCTCCAAGATCAATATAATTGAGTTGGGTATTACCGATATTGGCAAACTGTGAGAAATCGCCTGCTATTCTAGCCAACTGATCTATTTGTTCAATTAATGTTGCCGCCATTCTACTGCTCAATTCTTTTTTATTGGGCGCATCTTCATTAATGGCTTTTTGTAAAAACTGTATGCTCAACTTCATGGGCGTAAGCGGGTTCTTGATTTCATGTGCAACCTGTCTGGCCATTTCTCTCCATGCGCCCTCTCTTTCGCTCTTTGCCAAAGACTGCACCGATTGCTCTAGTTTGCGCACCATGGTATTGTACTCTTTTACCAAGACCCCTATTTCATCTGTTCCAGTCCATTCAATCTCCTGGTTCTTTGCACCTAAATTCATTTTTTGCATGGTTGATCCTATTAAACTCAATGAGGCAGTAATGCGATTGGTTAATAAAAAAGCAATAGCACCCGCCAATAATAAGATGAATGCATTGAGGTTGATTAATGTTGCCAAAAAGCCCGATATTTCTTGGTTTAATGCTAGTTGAGAATTGAGGTAGGGAATGTTTAAATAACCATAAAGGATATTGGTTGGAGATACCATGGGTACATACACGCTGAGGTATTTGAATTGCCCTACTTTTTCGGATTGCAGAAAACGAATACGGTGATTGAACTTCATTTCCGAAAATGCGATTGGATCCATTTTATCACTGAGCAAATGCTTATTATAAATATAGGGCTGTGTAGACAATACCAAATCGCCGGATTCATTGTAAAAATTGATGTCTACATTGTGCAAATCTGAAATATCTGAAAATGATTTTTCCAAAGCATATTGCTCTGATTGAGTCAATGCTTTTGATGGAATTAGATCTGTATTTACAAACTGATTATTCAATTCATTGGCCATCACCTGAATCGATTTGATCAAGCGCTCTTCGTTACTTGCATTATAGCGATAGATGAAAAAAGAAATAGTAGCTATGCCAATTACAATAAAAGAAAAAACACTTACAAAAAGGATGGTTGCCTGAATTTGCGATCGAATGTTCAGACGGAATAAAGATTTTATACCAGCCCATTTAAATCGCACATGTATCAATCTACTTAGAAAATAGAAAACACCAATTACAATTAAAAATACTGCAAACAAATAAGCAAAAAGCGTTACCAATTCGATGATCCAGGTATTTCTTTTAACCACAACCACTTGCCTATTCTTAGCCGAGCTGTACCATAACTCAGAATAGTCCCCAACGGTTTTATAGGTAAATTCAAAATTGGGGATATCCCCCAATTTTAATTCGGAAGGAAAATTATAGTTATTGTAATGATTGAGGATTTTCCCGTCATAATACACAGCAAATGCATAATTCATTGATCCATCTAACGCAATATCCCCCGACTGATTAAAGAGCTCTGGAAACAAAGCCTCACTCTTGTATCGTTTGGATTTTAATAATACATACAAATAACCAATGATGCCTTTTTCATCTACAATATTCTTCTGAAAAATATAACTAAACCCTTCCTTGCTTTTTTCGAATCGATACAGATCTGGCACACCGGTTTGTGAAGACTGATTTAATACAATGGTTTTGATAGAAGCATAATTCAATGAATCTTCATTGAACAATGGATGAAACAAGCTATCGAATGTATATATACGAGTTTCGTACTTATTGAGGTAACCCGAAAAGTTTTGGTTGATCAAACTATCTTTGAACAACTTATTGCTTAACTCATTTGCTTCGAGTCGCTTAAAATTATTGGCCAGATATACATTGTTGAAATTACTGGTTGCAATACTTAGCAAACTTTCTCCTGATGGATCTGTTTGTATGGCCAATTTTTCTGCAACCCTTTTTCTTTGTTCATATTCTACTGTTCGGTTTTGCTGTATTACCAATCCTGCAATTGAAATGGCAAAAATCATTACCCAGAATATAAAAAACGGAGAACGTACCAATGTTACTTGCATATCGGCCTTTCGGTATTGCAATAAATACAAAAAAGCTACCAACCAGAACAATACCGATAAATAGAGTAGGTTGTGCTTAGGTTCTATAAAAAAATAAAGGCAAACAAAGCCCGTTACAATTACTGTAGTTATTTCGGTAATACTCAATTTTCTATGCCGGAAAAATGGCTCCAATAATATTTGAGCCAAAACAAAAAAGATCAATGCCAAAAAAGACAATATCACAAAACTGATTACACTATAAATGTTCAGGCTGAATATATTGGTTACATCAAAAGAAATTTTAGCATCTACTACCAAACTTTGAACGATATGCACCAGTCCAAAGAAACTCGATGTAAATACGATGAATACACCTATAAAATAAAGGGTAGGCTTCATTCTATTGAATAAAAGATTTGTTGGAGGCAAGTGATTTTTAATAAATAATAATAACCAACAACTCAATACCGCATTGATCAATAAATCGCCCAAGGAGGGATGAATGATACTAGACGCATAAATAGTAGGATCAAACAATGGCAAAGCAGCATAATCAAATGGGAAATGGAAAAAATAAGCCATCAATCGCAAGAACAAAACTATCAAAACCAAAATACCAAATCCACGGGCGAAATGATATTGCAAGACCAATTCCTCCGCCAACAAATGACAGAAGAAAAGCAATAATACAATTGCTAAAATCCTCAATAAAATAGTAATTGCATCATAAGCAATAAAGGCCTTCCCTACTTTTAAATCGATACTGAATAAATAATTGCCTTGACTACCCAACACTGGCAATGAATTGGAATCGGTACTTATTTCATATTGTTCTCCCAATCCTTCCGATGCTGCAAAATCGGATTGGAAATATTTATTCTCCATAAAATAAGACCAATACACAGGCAATACGGCAATTACTTGATACCTGTTTTTCTGCAGCTGAACCGTTTTTTTATGCAATACAAAACTGCCACGTGCATTGGTAATGAACAATTGTCCATCGGGCATCGATAATTGCGCATTGGGCACTTCCATTTTATTGGTACTCCAATACCGATTTTCAGCCCCATTGCTTGCATTGGTGGTATAAATGAAAAGGCCAAAAAAAGCATTTGGCATTTCAGCTGTTTGACCATCAAATTGGTGATTGATCAAATCGCTTAAAAGCCCAGTATCTGCAAAAATATGATTGATCTTTTTTTCTTGCTCATGAATATGATGCTCGAGTGTAGATTTTACTTTTTCTGGGCTTGCATGGTAACTCCAGTAATTAGAAAAAATAAAAGAAATGGTATACAACCATGCTGCGATGATAATTAAATATCCATGCTGGTATACCGAATTTCTGATAGTATTGATCAATCTTAGTCTTTTTGTTTTTTTACTTCATTCCAAATAGCATCCATTTCGGTTAAACTCATTGTGGCCAGCTCTTTTCCGGAAGCTTTGGCAATCATTTCCATTGCCTGAAACCGATTGATGAATTTCCGATTGGTACTTTCTAGTGCTTTATCTGGATCTACCTGCAAAAACCGTGCATAGTTTACCAGACTGAATAATAGATCGCCCATTTCATCTTGAATAGCGGCCGGGTTATTGGATGCGATGGCTTCTTTTAGTTCGGCTGTTTCTTCTTCTACTTTTTTCCAAACATCTTCTTTACTCTCCCATTCAAAACCCACTTGCTTGGCTTTTTCTTGTATACGCCAAGCTTTTACCATGGATGGCAATGAACTGGGCACTCCTTCCAATACCGATTTTTTACCCTTTCCTTCTTTGAGTTTTAATTGTTCCCAATTTCTTTTCACCGCTTCTTCATCGGCCACTTTAACATCTCCATAAATATGTGGATGTCTGTGTATCAGCTTTTCGCAAACCCCATTAATCACCTCTTCTAGTTCAAATTGTTGTTGCTCTGAACCAATCTTAGCGTAAAAAACCAAATGCAATAAAATATCACCCAACTCTTCTTTGATTCCCTTCCAATCTTCCTGGTCGATGGAATCTACCAACTCATAGGTTTCTTCGATGGTTAATGACCTAAGCGTATGTATGGTTTGTTTTTTATCCCAGGGACATTGGGCCCTTAATTCATCCATTATTTTAATCAATCGTAAAAATGCAGTTGCTTTTTGTTCCATAGTATTATTGAATAGTCATTATAGAAAAAAGAAAGAATCCAACAAATATCGCCAGCAATAAAAACAGATTGATCAAACAAAGGAGTATCAACTTGAATACTGTTTTTGTTATTGATTGTCCATAAAAATGGCGAATAGATTTATACCAATAGTATATCAAAATCAGTGCTACAATAATACTAACCCATTCGCTAGCTGGTTTATTGACATAGCCAATTGCAGCTGATAAAAACAAGGATACAAGAATCAGGATAAAAAAGGCACAGTAAATATGCAATGTGTACAGCAAATGATCGGAATAAAAATATTTTTTGCTTCTCAAGTACAAAAGAAATAAGACAAAGGCAAATAAAGGCAAGGCAACAAATAACAAACTAGGTATTGCATGTAAAAAGTTATCCAACAACACAGTGTTAACTTTATCAAAATCCCCATCATATTTATCATTTAAGTACAAGATTTGTCTTTTAAACTTATTGGGGATATATCCTTTCTTCTTTGCCGGCGATAAACTATTCTGGACAGAATCGTATTGTGCCAAGGTTTCATCGAATACTGTATCTGCTGCAACCGTTTTGGCTGTTGTCTGATCTATTTTGATAACATCTTGTGTATTCTGGAAAAAATTAAAATAAATCAAAAAGAAAAAAGTAGAAGTAAATATATACATCCTGATTGGATGCAAATAACTGGCCCTTCTGCCTTTCAAATGTTCCTTCGATAAAAAGCCAGGCCTGAAGAGTAAATATTTAAGGGTACTAAAAAATTTGCCATCGAAATGAAAAAAATCAAATACAAAGTGAGTAAGCATATGCCAGAAACCTTCTCTGGGCTCAATATTTTCTTGTCCACAAATATGGCAAAATCTGCCATCGAGGGCTGCATTACAATTCAAACAGACTTTTTCTGCTCTTTCTGGTAGATGTGACACTGCATTAATTTTGATAAAAATAGGCAATTATATAGATGGCTGTTGGGATAGTGTTTTTTTTATTTAACTTGTACAAAATATACCAACATGCAAAAAATTCTTTCCTTCTTGCTCTATTTTATTGTAGGAGCAGCTGCCTTAAGTGCACAAAAGAAAAATCTAAGCCCCGAAGATTATGGAAAATGGCAAAGTATTGGCGCCAGTGAATTATCTCCTAATGGAACATGGGTTGCTTATCAAATAGTTGTTCAAGAAGACAACGATACATTGTATGTAGTAAATAGGTCTACCAATAAAATGTATAAATTGGCATTTGCCAGTACTCCGGAATTTTCTAAAGACAACCAATGGCTGGCCTATAGAATAGGACTTCCATTTAAAGAAGCCGAAAAATTGAGAGACCAAAGCAAACCCATTGAATTTAAAATGGGTTTGATCAATCTTTCTACTGGCAAAATAGAAACCATTGCCAACATCAATCGATTTGGTTTTTCTAGGAATGGGAAAATGTTGGCTGCTTATCTTGCACCTCCAAAAGAAAACAAAGACAAAGGCAGTGTGTTGCTGTTGAGAAACTTAGCGGATAATTCTACCAGAACCATTGGCAATGTTACCGAATACGCTTTCAATAAAAAAAGCGACTACCTATCTTATATTGTTGAATCGGCCAATGCAGCAGGCAATTCTGTAGAGTTGTTTAATCTAAATACCTATACCTTAAAAGTAATTGCCAGCGACACCTTAAAATTCTCCAAATTAAATTGGTCAAAAGAAGGTGATGGATTTGGTTTTTTCAAAACATTTAAGTCAGTTGATTTTGAAGAAGAAAATGCACATGTATACAGTTGTACCAATTTAAGCAACCCTATCGTTTCAGTTTTTGATCCAATGAAAGCCAGTGGATTTCCTGCAGGCATGCGTGTACATAATGGCTCTTCTCTTAGAATGAGCGATGATTTATCTGCCGTATTTTTCGGCATTCAAACCTGGACTGTTAAACCTAAAAAAGAAGACAAAAAACCGACGGATAGTGCTAAAACAAAAGTTACCGATAGTTTAAAAATGGAAAATGCGAAACTGGCCATGAAATCAGACGCTAAATTGGCGGATGTTTGGCATTGGAAAGATCCAGAAATTCAGCCTCGTCAAAAAATTACTTACCTACAAGATAAAAACGCCAGCTTTTTATCTGTTTGGAATACAGACAAAAATAGTTTTTATCAATTGGCTACCGAAGAATTTCCTAATGCATCACTTACTGGCAATCAAAAATTCGCCATCACTGCTACCGATAAAAAATACAAGCCTGCATTTAAAGAAGATTATGCCGATTATCATTTAGTAAATACCAAAACAGGGGTAAGCAAATTATTGCACACAAAAATGCTTGCTGGTTTCTTTACTGCGCCACAGTCTTCTCCTGATGGGAAATATTTGATTTACTTTAAAGACAAAAACTGGTTTACTTATAATATTGCTACAGAACAAAACGCCAATATTACGGGAACCATCAAAACCAATTTCTGGAATACAAGAGATGATCATCCTGCAACCAAACCTCCTTTCGGATTGGGTGGGTGGATCAAAGGCGATAAAGAAGTGTTGCTATACGACGAATACAATATCTGGGCTATAACACCTGATGGTGCTAGTGCTCGTAAGATCACTGAAGGCGATAAAGAAGAAATTGCTTTCAGGGTTGCAAGGGTAGATTTTGAAGAAATTTATTTAGACGATACTGCCCCACTTTATTTTTCGGCCTACGGAGATAAAACAAAAAACTTTGGTTATTATAAATACCAAAATGGCAAAACCGAAAAACTTATTTATGAAAACCTTCAAGTGAACAGACTTACAAAAGCCCTTGATGCCAATGTGTTTGGTTATGTAAAACAAGATTATGATGTATCACCTGCCTGGTACCTATCCGATAATTTCACCAAAGAACAAAAAATAGCTACTACCAATCCGCAACAACAAAACTATTATTGGGGCAAGAGCAAATTGATTTCATTTACCAATAAATTGGGTAAAAAAATGCAAGGTGCTTTGTACTATCCCGCCAACTACGAAGAAGGCAAACAATATCCAATGATCGTTTATATGTACGAACTATTAACGCAAAATGTACATAACTATGTTGCTCCAAGTATTAGAAGAGCATACAACACTACCAACTATACCACCAATGGTTATTTTGTTTTTCAACCTGATATTGTTTACGAAACCAACGACCCTGGAATGAGTGCAGTTAATTGCATTGTACCTGGTGTTAAAGAAGTATTGAAAACAGGCATGATTGATGCCAGCAAAGTAGGCATCATGGGGCATAGCTGGGGTGCTTATCAAACTTCTTTCTTAATTACACAAACAGATATTTTTAAAGCGGCTATTGCAGGCGCCCCTTTAACTGATTTAATCAGCATGTCTTTATCTATCTATTGGAACAGTGGCACACCTGATCAGAAAATCTTTGAAACCAGTCAGGGCAGATTTGACGGACCATGGTACGAAAGAACGGAAGCGCATATTCGCAACTCTCCAATGTTTAATGCCAGTAAAATCAAAGCACCTTTATTGGTTACGTTTGGCGATAAAGATGGTGCAGTGGATTGGCACCAGGGCATTGAAATGTATGGTACCATGCGTAGAATGGAAAAACCTTTTGTGATGTTGGTATATGCCGATGAAAACCACAACTTCACCAAGAAAGAAAATCAAATCGACTATCAAAAAAGACAAAGAGAATGGTTTGATCATTATTTATTGGGCAAGCCTGCAGAAAAATGGATTACCGATGGCGTGAGTTATTTGGAAAGAATGAAGGAAAAAGAAAAAGAAGCTCCTAAAAATTAATTTAAATAAAACAACCCTGCTATGCGTATCATTAAAACAGCAATATTGTCTTTTGGTATGTCTGGCAGGGTTTTTCATGCCCCATTTATTGCATTGCATACTGGTTTTAAACTGGTGGGTGTGTTGGAAAGAAGCAAAAACGAATCCCTGCAATTTTATCCGGATATACATATTTACAGAACACTCGAAGAAGTTTTGAATGATGAGCGTATTGAACTAGTTGTGGTGAATACACCTACCAATACCCATTTTGAATTTTGCAAAAAAGCATTGGAAGCCGGCAAACATGTAGTAGTAGAAAAAGCATTTACAACAACAGTTGCGGAGGCCATTGAATTAATTGAATTGGCCGAGTCGCGCAAATTGATGCTATCGGTTTATCAAAACCGCAGATGGGACAGCGATTTTAGCACCGTAAGATCTATCATTGAGAAAGGCGTTTTGGGCGAAATATTCGAAGCCGAATTTCATTTTGATCGCTATAAAGAAACACTTAGCCCCAAACTACACAAAGAAGTTCCTGGGCCAGGCGCAGGCTTACTTAACGATCTAGGACCCCATTTAATAGACCAGGCATTGAGTTTATTTGGAATGCCAACTGCCTTATTTGCCTATATTCAAACACTGAGGCCAGCATCAGCCGTTGATGATGCATTTGCAATAACTTTATTTTATTCGGATAAAAAACTGCTATTAAAAAGCAACCTTCTGATTAGAGAAGCATTGCCTGCATTTGTGGTGCACGGAAAGAAAGGATCATTTATCAAAAGCAGGGCCGATATACAAGAAGCCGCTTTATTGGCCAATGAAAAACCCAACTTAATGGATTGGGGCACCGAAGCAACAAGCGAGCAAGGATTATTGCATACCGAAATAAATGGGGAAATAATTCGACAACAGATTCCTACCATTCAAGGCAATTACCATCACTATTACGAGGGCATTTACCATGCAATAGCAAATGGCGCTCCTGCCCCAGTTACTGCCCAAGATGGATTGCATGTGATGCAGATTATTGAAGCAGCGCTTACAAGCAATTCAGCAAAACAAATAATTCCTATTCAGTAAAACTCAATCCATGAAAAAAAGCTCTTTAAAATACTTAGCATCTTTGAAAGTAAAAACTGGTAAAAAAATCAATCTGTTAAAAGACTTTGATACAGATAATAAACAAAAAAAGATTGATAAAAAAGAGGCCGAATTGATGATGGCTGCTGGCATTGAGAACCTTGCTAAAATGCAAGATAAATTGTATGCGCACGACGAATACAGTGTTTTAATTGTTTTTCAAGCCATGGATGCTGCCGGAAAAGATGGTTCCATCAAACATGTAATGAGTAACTTTAATCCTCAAGGAGTTAAAGTAGCTTCATTTAAAGTTCCTAATTCAACTGAATTGGATCATGATTATTTCTGGAGACATTATAAAGAATTACCTGCTCGGGGAGAGATTGGTATTTTCAATCGATCTCATTACGAAAATGTATTGGTAACAAGGGTTCATCCAGAATACATTCTCAAAGAAAATTTGCCAACCATTAATTCGCTCAAAGATATTAATACAAAATTTTGGAAATCGAGGTATGATCAAATCAATCGATTCGAGAAAAACCTTAGCGAAAACGGCACTATTATTATTAAAATATTCTTATACGTTTCTAAAGAAGAACAAAAGAAACGATTTATTGAAAGAATTGATAACCCCGAAAAGAATTGGAAATTTTCTGTTACTGATGTTGCTGAAAGATTGCATTGGGATGATTATATGAAAGCCTATGAAGAAATGTTAGCAGCTACCTCTACCAAAGATGCGCCATGGTATGTAGTTCCTGCCGACGATAAATGGTTTTCGCGTCTTTGTGTAACTGGTATTATTACTCAACATTTCGAAAAAATGAAATTTCATTATCCCAAAGTTTCGGAAGCACAAAAAGCAAAATTGCAAGAAGTAAAAGCTGCTTTGATCAATGAAAAATAAAGCGAACACTTTTTCGGCTTTGGCTTATTGCAAGCCATTGTCAATAACATTTGTAGAAGGAACTAATCTAGCTCCTTTGACTAGAAGAGAGGTATTGAACATCATCAATAAGCAACCATTCATGCCATAACAAAAAAAGCCGCCTGATTCAGGCAGCTTTTTGTAATAAAAATTGATACTAAGGTTTTACTTAAAATAATAGCGTACAAATTCACCAAAGCCAATGGTATTCATCCCAGTTACACCCTGACCTGAACCTAATCCAACAGAAGGAAATGCATCGTATTTTTTAGTACCAACATAAATGTTTGGACCAAAATCGTATGCATCATTTGTAACAACATTTGTTCCAAACAAGGTTGCTAACTCTGCAGCAGTAACTTTAAAAGTAGCCGGCAAACTAGTTACATCTAATTTAAATACTCTTACATTATTATTATTAACTGTACTCGTAATTGTTGCAATGTTGTTTTTTCTTACAGCAACTTCAATCTTTGTTGGTGGAACTGCGCCCGTAAAATACAATTTCATGATAAACCCACCTTGGAAAGTACTAACAGTTGAAAGTGGAATAGTTGCAGCTAAAACATTGGCTGCACCAGTTTCAAAATTAGTAGTTACAACAGGCACATCCTCTATTCCTATTCTATTTTTGATTGGCCCATCGTCTTTTGAACATCCTGTAAAGAATAGAACAGATAAGCAAGTAAAAACAATTGATAAAGTTATTTTGTAGTATTTCATAATCAAAATTTTTAAATAAATATTAATCAACTAAGGTTGCCAGAATACTTTAAAAGATTCAGGAACTTTTTGTGGCGGTGCGTTAGAGTTTAATTGTATCTCTGTAAGATTAAATGGCAAAGACCATGGATATTTTCTGTCATTTGAAACAGGAATAGCGGGTCCGTTCGGAGGAGTTACAATTGATACCGTACCTTC
Source organism: Sphingobacteriia bacterium (assembly GCA_947456855.1). GTDB lineage: Bacteria > Bacteroidota > Bacteroidia > Chitinophagales > Chitinophagaceae > Sediminibacterium. The sequence continues at coordinate 38,778 of CANGTR010000002.1, forward strand.
TGGCGCAGGTGCAAATAAAACAGGATATCCTGTTCTTCTGTAATCGGTATAATTATCAATTGGATTTTCAATTCTGTTAATCCATTTTTCTGTAATGATATACTCTAATTTTTTAGCAACATTGCCTAAATCATATGCTGCTAGTACACCAGCTTTATAAGTTGTGGTAGCAGGTAAAGTAGCAATCAAAGGCACTGTTTGTGAAGCGCCCGCTGTTGTTGGTTTTACAAAATTGACAATGATATTGTCTACTTGTGCAAAAGATTCATCCATAGCTCTGCTAAATACAGCTCTGGCATCTCCAGCAACAAGCCCTACATTGATTAACTCAGCTTCTAAATATAAACGATCGGCAAAAGTAAGAAACTGATGTGGAAGTGCTCCAGTACCTGCATTTTGTGGCCCGATGGTGTTAATTGAAATACCAGCACCAACATCAAAACGACCACCAGCAGGATAAATACCTAACAAAGAATAGGTTTGGCTATTAGATCCATCTCTACACGGACCAGTAGAACCAAATACGATACTAATAAAACCACCATCTCTATATTCAGTGCAGTTTTCAGGCACCCCATTTGTACCTCCAATAGGTGTTTTTTGATTATAGATATAATAGGGGATTCTCGGATCAGCAACTCCTGTTAAGATATTTGGGTTAACTCCTTTCATGATTTCATACATCCATGGGCTGAAAAGCTGACCACCTCTCTGCGTAGCATTATAATCCCCAAAAGCTGGATGTCTATCATCAGTTGCGCCGATTGGTCCATAAGGCAACATAAAACTTTCTGCCTGAGAATTAGTGAGATTTGCTGGAGTTGCTAATAAAGCAGTTACTTCTGCTTGAACATTTTGTACTCTTCTAACTTGTGTATAGAGTTTTAACTTTATGGTGTTTGCAGCTTTTCTCCAATTGGTAACATTTCCTTTATAAATATAATCGTCGGCTCCAGGCACAGATGGATTTACTGTAGGATTAATTAAATCCGCCATTCCTTCATCTAATAAAGCAAATAGTTTAGGATAAATAGTTGCTCCTTTATCAAATTTTGGTTGATAAGACCCAGTTAGAAATTGATCAAAATCAGAAAATGGAACATCTCCATAAACATCTACTAAAATACTGAAAGTATACGCTTTTAAAATTTTAGCTATACCAACATAACGAAAACGCTTTTCCGTGGTACCTCTTTCGATGATTACATTGAGGTTAGCTAGTGCGCCATACAAACCATCCCATCCAGAGGCACCAGCACCATATCTATCGGCCCCTACACGACCTGTTAAAGAATGGGTATAAACTGCCATTGTATTTCCCAAACCAGTTCCTAGTGCCATATTGTTTGCAATATTGCGCTCTGCAGCACTTAATACAAAAGACAATTGAACTGAAGATGGAGTTGGGCTATTGGTGTTTTTATTTACATCTAGAAATTTCTGACACCCAATTCCAAAAAAAGAAAGAATTGCAAATGCAAAAAATGTTTTTATGAAATATTTCCTTCTCATAATGAATGTTTTTAAATAATTTAGAAAGTTACATTTAAGTTGATACCGTATCTTTTAGAACTTGGTGCACCACCAGTTTCTACACCTTGAGTTCCACTTCCAACAGCGGAATTAATATCCGGATCAAAATTCATGTACTTAGGAACATTGGGTGCCAAGAACCAAAGATTACGTCCGCTTAAAGACAAGGTTACATTAGACAATCTAAGTTTACGAACAAATTCCATCGGCAATGTATAGCCTAATACCACTTCTCTCAATCTATAAACAGTTCCATCAAACACAGCATATTCAAATGCTCCATTGGTTGCAAAACTTCCACCAGTTCCAGCTGTAAAAAATAAATCGTTAGTAGTAACCCTGGTTTGATTTGGAACTGTTTTACCACCTACTAAAAGTGGAGTAAATCTATTCAAGCCATCAGCTCCGGTAACTGGAGTAGCATTTCCATATACACCCGTAATTACTCGATTCTTTTCTCTATCTTCTGTATCTTTTGTTACACCTCTACCCAGCATACTACCAATTGTTTCAGAGTAGAAAGCACCACCTTTGGTCATATCCCATAGAACACTTAATTGAAACCCTTTGTAAGAGAATGAATTGGTAATTCCCAATTTAAAATCCGCATTGGGATTTCCTACCATTCCAGGATTAGGATCTACAAATGGCATACCTGAAACCGGGCTGATCAATAATTCTCCTTCAGGTGTTCTTGCAGAATATGAACCCCTTAAATATCCATAAGGGAATCCAGGTTCTATCCAGTTAAACCCACCTAGTTGATCTCTTGTAAGGCCTTGAACTAATCTGTTTACCATATTAATATTTTTGGTAAAGACCCCACGAATATTCCATTCAAAATTTTTATTTACAATTGGTTTGACATCCAATGCTGCTTCAATTCCTGTGTTTTGTATTTCACCAAGATTGGTAAAGAATGATGTATAACCACTCGTTACAGGTAAATTTATGGCATAGATTAAATCAGTAGATACTTTATCATACCAAGTAAATTCAAAACCCAATCTTTGTTTAAAGAATCTTGCTTCAGTACCAATTTCTAATTCGGTTGTAAACTCTGGAGTAAGATTTGGATCAAATGTAGCTCCACCTCTTGTAGCCAATGGCTGACCTAAAAATCCTAAGGCACTAAGATTGAAAATAGGTTCTCCATTTTGTGGAGCTGCGTCATTACCCACTTTTGCATAACCCACACGCACCTTTCCATAATCCAACCATTTAGACTTTAGATTCAATGCATCTGTCCATACTAGCGATCCAGAAATACCAGGATAAAAATACTTAGCATTTTGATATGGAAGTGTTGATGTAAGATCTGTTCTTCCGGTTAAGTTTAAGTAAGCGAATCCTTTATAACCAATTGATGCGTCTGCAAAAACACCTACCAATCTTCTATTGCTCCTAGAATCTCCGCTAAAGCTTTGACGACGAGTGTTGGTAAGGTTGAATAAATTTGGAATTACAAAATCTACTCCAAAATTTGTAGTAGCGCTCCCAATTCTTGAGTTCACATCACTTGCTACTGTGACATCTAAACTAAAATTTTCGAAAATTTTAGGATTATTGTACGATAAAGCAATTTTAGCTTGAATTTCTTGAGTTCTATTTACCACTTTGGTTAATGTACCTAATAAATTATCTGCACTACCCAATGATGATTTATTGATAATTTGATCTCTGAATAAAGCATAGCTATTTACACCAGCATTTACATCAAGCTTTAATTTTTTATTGAACTTGTAGGTACCTCTCACATTGGCAACAACTCTTTCATCTATAGATGTAATAACATTATTCTTTGCACCCCAAACAGGATTGGTATACTGTCCGTCATTAAAACCAATTTGTTGTCCTGCCCTATTTTCTGAAGGCCAACCAGTGATATCCCAGTTCCTAGCCATCGTATAAGTTCTGCCCCATTGTGAAATAAAACTTTGAGCTTGCCCTACAAAACCACCAATTTGTTTGGTTCTTGAATAAGCAATATTAGCTCCGATCGTTAGCTTGCCAATTGCAGTTTGACCTCCAACACTAATATTGTTCTTTGTATAACTAGAGTTGGTTATGTATCCTACTTGATCGGTACGAGAAAGGGTTGCATTAAAAAGTGTATTGCCTTCTCCTCCATTTAAACCGATGGAATTTTCTACAAGATTACCCGTGTTAAATAATGAAGATACATTATCAGGAACTGCTTTGTAGGCTAGTCGACCATTAGGAAATAATTCGGGATAAGAAGCAAACATAGTTGCCCATGTGGTTGCTGGAATGGAATCTATTCCTGAAGCAGAGCTACCGATAACCAAACCATTTGCGTCATAAATTACACCTTTCCCAAATTTAGCACCCCAAGACCCGTTTGAAGACTGGGTTCTGAAATTAGCACCTGCTCCATAATTGTTTTGAAAAGTAGGAATATCTGCAATTTTCTCGATGCTATATCCTGCTCTATATGTTACGTTTAAAGATTTTGCTCCTTTTTTAGGCGCACCTGATTTTGTAGTAATTAATACAACTCCATTAGCTGCTCTCGAACCATATAGAGAAGAAGCAGCAGCCCCTTTCAATATATTCATAGATTCTATATCATTTGGATCGAGGTTGCCCAATCCAGAACCATAGGTTCCTCCACCTGAAAATGGACTGGTGGTATTTACTAGGTTATTACTGTAAGGAATTCCATCAACAACAATCAATGGTTCGCCACCATTAAATGACGACACCCCTCTAATCTGTATACGAGAAGCCGCTCCTGGCGCACCTTGTCCTGCTCGAATGTCTACACCCGGCACTTTACCTGCTAATGCATTCAAGATATTCGGTTCAGATTTTTGCAATAAGGCACCTGGATCTACTTTAGAAACGGCATAACCAATTGCTTTTTCAGAACGTTTGATACCCATTGCTGTTACTACCACTTCTGCCAAAGCTGCTTCAGAACTTTCCAGTTTAACATTAACCGAAGCATTAGAACCTACTGCTACTTCTTGAGCAGTAAAATTTAAGCTGGTAATTAACAAGACATCTCCTTTTGCAGCAGCAATTTTAAAATTACCCTGTGCATCCGAAGTTGTGCCAGCAGTTTTTTTACCTTTAACAGTAATAGAAGCCCCGGTAACAGGCGCTCCCTTGGTATCGGATATTTTACCTGATATAGTTTGGCCCTGAGCCATACTAGTTGTAGCTAAAAACACCATCAACCACAAGAAGAAAGCGTGAAATTTTCTCATGTGCTATCGTTTAATTTTGGTTATAAATTAATCATCTAGCAGTCAAAGTATAAAAAATTGTTAAAACAATGGACTATTTGTTAATTTTTTAATAAATTTTTAAGCCAAATAGATTGTTCTTAAAACTGCTCTGTGTAGAAAAGTTTTGGAAAATTAATTAGATCTTAATATTGAATGGTTCTAAACGTGAGGTTGATTCTTGGTGTGGTAATTTTAGTAGTTGGCGGAAGTCTATGCAACCAATGCGTTTGCGTGGTGCCTTTCATCAGCAACAATGAGCCATTTTCTAAAGGAAGGGTAATTTTTGTTTGGTCGATTTTATGTTTGAATCCAAATTTTCGCTCGGCCCCAAAACTTAAAGATGCAATGGCACCATCTTTTTTTAAATCTTTTTCTGCATCACTGTGCCAGGCCATTCCTTCATTGCCATCGTGGTATAAATTGAGCAAGCAAGAATTATAGGTTTCCTTGGTTGTTGTTTCGGTAATTGCTTTGATGGTTTTCAAAGCATCCGTCCAGGGCAAGGCAATTTTTGTTTTATTGGAATAACTGTATTCAAAAGGCTTATCGCCATACCATGCTACTTTGCGTTTGGTAATAAAATGCTTCCCGAAAATAAGGGCTTCATCATTTTTCCAAGCAATATTTTCCCATAACTCCTTAAAAAAATAATCGGTATCGCTTTTAGAAAAAACGATACCGAAATAATTTACTTCTCCATCTTTGGGTAAAAGATTTACAGAAGGGTCGTTGAAAGATTCAAATAGAGTCAACTACATTTTTTTAGCATCTTCTAAAAACTTGGCCAATCCAATATCTGTTAATGGATGTTTGAGCATTCCTAAAATAGAATCTAATGGACAAGTACAAATGTCTGCACCCAATTCTGCCGCTTTAATAATATGTAAAGGATTTCTGATAGATGCTGCTAAGATTTCTGTTTTGTATTGTTGTACATCAAAAATATGACGCAACTGACCAATCAATTCCATACCATCCCAACCACTGTCATCAATTCTGCCAATAAATGGCGAAACATAAGATGCCCCAGCTTTGGCGGCTAAAATGGCCTGACCTGCTGAAAATATCAAGGTACAATTGGTTCTGATTCCATTATCGGTAAACCATTTGATGGCTTTAATTCCATCTTTTATAACAGGCACTTTCACCACAATATTTGGGTGAATGGCTGCTAATTTCTTTCCTTCTTCTACCATGGTAGCAAAATCGGTAGAAAGTACTTCGGCACTAACATCTCCATCTACTAATTCGCAAATGGTTTTATAATGGTTGGCAATGGCTGCCTCGCCCTTAATGCCTTCTTTGGCCATTAATGATGGATTGGTAGTAACACCATCCAAAATACCTAGATCATTTGCTTCCTTAATTTGAGCCAGATTGCCAGTGTCGATGAAAAACTTCATGGTTAAAACGTTGAGGGTATATATTTTGAAAGTTTGTTTTTCACCATCTCCCCCTTTAGGGGGAAGGGGGTAAAAAATGGCAGGCTACTCACATCGCACCGCTACAACCGCTTATCCTTGCTGCATTCCTGCCCTGGGGAAGTTCAGCAGGAGCTGGTCGTGCGAGACCTGCCGAGGCAAAAGTAAGGATTGAAAGCTATACTTTTGCAAAAAAAATAATTATGGGTGTATCAGATCAATTGGCTCAATTAAAAGCAGAAAAAGCTGCTGTTAATTTACAAGCAGGGCAAGATTTTTTAGCTGCCAATAAAACCAAGGAAGGCGTAACCGAATTGCCTAGTGGTTTGCAATACGAAGTATTAACTGCTGGCGTTGGCGAAAAACCAACAGCATACAATGAAGTAACTTGTCATTACCATGGTACTTTAATTGACGGAACTATTTTTGATAGCTCTGTGCAAAGAGGCAAGCCAGCATCTTTCCCTTTGAATATGGTTATTAAAGGTTGGACCGAAGGTTTACAATTAATGCCTACTGGTAGCAAATGGCGTTTTTTTATTCCTCCACATTTAGGATATGGAGATCGTCAGGTAAGTGCACAAATAGGACCGAATAGCACATTGATTTTTGATGTGGAATTGATCAGTTTTATTTAAGCTGTATAAACGAACAGATTAAACGAGCTCACTGAGTTCTAACCAACGCAATTCTTTTTCTTCTAATTGATTGGTTATAACAATAAGGCGATCACTTATTTTTTGAATCGCATCGAAGGCTAATGTTCCGGTGCTCATTTCAAGTGTAAGTGATTGCTTTTCTTTTTCTAATTCAGGCATGTCTTTTTCGAGTTGTTCAAACTCTCTTTTCTCCTTGAATGTTAAAGCCCTTTTATTTGATGCGGCCGATTTGGATTGTTCATTCGTTTTAGCCTGCTCATTCATTACCAAACTTTCTGTGGTTGCTCCTTTTCGTTTTCCGGCCTCAAGCAGATCCCATTTATTGGCTGATTTTTCGTTGTCTTTCTGCCAAATCCTATACTGGGTATAGTTTCCAGGAAAATCCCTAATTTCTCCATTTCCTTCAAATACAAATAAATGGTCTACCAATCGATCCATAAAATAACGGTCGTGCGAAACAATTAAAATACATCCCGGATAGTCACTTAAAAAATTTTCTAAAACCGCAAGAGTAGGTAAATCCAAATCGTTGGTTGGCTCATCGAGTATTAAAAAATTGGGATTGCGAAACAGAACGGTCAACAATTGTAATCGCTTTTTTTCTCCCCCACTCAATGCAGATAAATAGGTGTATTGTTTATCAGGAGTAAATAAAAACAATTCTAAAAACTGTGCAGCACTTAAACTGCCACCATTGGCCAATGGAAAATTCTCTGCAAATGTTTTTACATATTCAATCACCCGCATGTCTTCTTTGATCACCAATCCCTGTTGCGAAAAATTGCCAAACAACACTGTATCTCCAACATTTATTTTTCCGCTATCAGCCGGTTCTATTAATTGTAACATGTTGAGAAAAGTAGATTTCCCTACCCCATTCTTTCCTACAATACCTACACGTTCTCCCTTACTAAATGTGTATTCAAAGCCTTTTAAAATGGGCAGATCTCCATAAGACTTGTATACTTTTTTCATCTCTACTACCTTACCTCCTAACCTACTCATTTTTACTTCCAATTGAAGCTGGGTATCTTCTATTTTTTGCTTGGCCCTGGCTTCTACTTCATAAAAATTATCTTGTCGGCTTTTGCTTTTAGTAGTTCTTGCTTTTGGTTGCTTTCGCATCCATTCCAATTCTTTGCGATAAGTATTTTTGGCTTTGTCTATACTGGCCTGTTCACTTTCTAAACGCGCTGCTTTCTGCTCCATGAACTGCTCGTAATCACCCGCATACGTATAGAGTTTCTCTCTTTCTAATTCCCATATTTCATCACAAACCGCATCTAAGAAATAGCGATCATGGCTTACCAATAAGAGTGTTACTTTTTCTTGATTCAAGTAATTTTCTAACCATTCAATCATTTCTACATCCAAATGGTTGGTAGGCTCATCCATCATGAGCAATGTATGTTGATGCGAAAACCCAATATTAATCAAGGTTTTGGCCAATGCTACTCTTTTTCTCTGCCCACCACTCAAGTCTTTCACCGGATTGGTCAGGTGATGAATATTCAATTTGTCGAGTATCTGATGCACTTTGGTTTCAAAATCCCAGGCATTCAGGTTATCCATGGCTTCAATACCCTCGGTAATACCATCTGCATCTTCTTCCTCAATGGCTACTTCATATTTCTTTATAGCATTGATGATGGGGTGATTGAGCTCAAAAATATTCTCCAACACCGATTTGCCCTCTTCAAACTGGGGATCCTGCTCAAAAAGTGCCACTGTAACATCTTTATGTACCCAAAATTTACCTGAGTCAGGGGTTTCTTTTCCTGTTAAAATGCGCAATAGGGTTGACTTCCCAATGCCATTTCGGGCAATCAAGGCTATTTTGTCTCCCTCATTAATATGAAATGAAATATTGCTAAAAAGCGGATTAATACCATAGCTTTTGGTTAAGCCTTCTACCGAAACATAATGCATGGTGCAAAACTAAGTATCTTGTGCTTGAATAAGTCAATCAACCCAATCTGTTTCAAAAAGAAATGAGGAAAACCCTTTTCCACTTCTTAGTATCAGCAATAAGTTATTGTTTTATTAGGTTATTGGTTATGTAATAAATAAATTTCGTTTGTCGGTTGCACATAGATACTTTATACTTAATAAACCATACAATATGGTCTCACAATTTGTGAGCAGCCATGACGTGAATCTGTTGGGCAGTATTGATTTTTATTTTCCGGAAGGCACCCATGCGATCGGCCGTTTAGACAATCTATCTGAAGGGTTATTGATTTTAACGACCAATAAAAAAGTGACCAAATTATTGTTCCAGGGAGAAAAACCACACGAAAGGGTTTATTTGGTATTGGTCAATAAGCAAGTGAGTCCAGAAAATATAGCCCGATTACAAAATGGAGTAGCATTGGTGATTGAAAATGGTGCTACCTATATGAGTTCTTGCAAAGCCGAAATTGTTGCCGAGCCTCCCTTCAATTTCAATTCTCCCTATATAATGACCGAGCATATTGATTATACCTGGCTGCGCATCAGTTTAACCGAAGGAAAATTTCATCAAGTAAGAAAAATGGTGAAAGCTATTGGCCATAAAGTTAAACGACTGGTAAGAGTGAGTATTGAAAACCTGCAATTAGACGATCTGCAACCGGGGGAAGTAAAGGAATTAGATGAGAAGGAATTTTTTAGGTTATTGAGGATTCAGCATTACAAGTAAGCTGATTGCTTCTACTCCATTTAACGCAATGTTCAGAAACAACAATTCAGTACCTTCGTTGTTTAAATAAGCAATGAAACAATTCAGCATACCCAATATATACAGAAGTAATTTAATCAGTAAGATTAAGGAACAAAGAAAAGCAGCGGATAAATTAAAAAAAGACTTTACCCCCACCCTTTTAGATATGGGGCCTATTCATATTTATTTAGCCCGCCATTTTGGATTTTGTTATGGGGTAGAAAATGCCATCGAAATTGCCTTTAATACCATCGATCAAAACCCTGGCAAGAAAATTTATTTATTGAGCGAGATGATTCACAACCCTCAGGTTAATGCCGATTTAATTGCCCGTGGAGTGAGTTTTCTACAAGACACTTATGGCAAACAAATCATTCCCTTCGACCAGATCAATTCGGATGATGTGGTGATTATTCCTGCTTTCGGCACAACCATTGAAATAGAAAAATTGCTCCAACAAAAAGGGATTGCCATTGAAAAATACAATACCACTTGCCCCTTCGTAGAAAAAGTATGGAATCGAAGCGAACAAATTGCACAGAAAGGATACAGTGTAGTAGTTCATGGAAAACCCAAACACGAAGAAACAAGGGCAACTTTCTCTCATGCATCCCTTAACACCCCAACGGTGATTGTGAATGACATGCAAGAAACCATTGAACTCGCTAAATACATTACCGGTGAAAAACCTTCCGAATTATTTTATTCCGAATTCAAAGGCAATTATTCTGAAGGATTTAACATCGAAACTGATTTGCAAAAAATTGGGGTAGTGAATCAAACCACTCAATTGGCTACCGATACACAAGCCATTTCCGATTATTTAAAAAATATTATTCAGCAGCATTATCAACTCAATAGCAATACCATCAGTGAAAGGTTTGCAGATACCAGAGATACGCTTTGCTATGCAACCAACGACAACCAATCTGCCGTTACAGGTATGTTGAATACGCCAGCCGATTTGGCCATTGTAATTGGAGGACACAATAGTAGCAATAGCTCTCATCTGGTAGAATTGTGTGAGGCCAAGTTGCCTACTTATTTCATTGATGGACCTAATAAAATCATCGATCAAAATAGCATCATCCATTGTGATTGGCAAACAAAAGCAATAAAAGAAATCAACAACTTTCTTCCTGCAAAAAAACCGCTGCGCATTTTAATGACCAGTGGAGCCAGCTGCCCCGACGCAGTTGTTGAAGAGGTGATTCAAAAGTTGACAGGCTTCTATGGTATTGAAGCTCCACTCGATTCATTTTTAGCATCGTAATATGCTGCTTCTGTATTTTCTTATTCTTCTTCGGCCTTGTTCTTGAGCATGCCTAATAAGCGATAACTATTCTTGGTTACAAATTGGGTTGTTGCCCAATTCATTTCAACAATTGGCTTAATTGCTACAAAACCCGCTTGTCTTGTACCTGTTGTAACTTCTGCCATTTCAAAATGACTGGAGTCTTTTGCTATAAATACATATTCTTTCCCCTCGAATCTTACAACAGATTCTTCCGGTAATACTTTAGAAGCTGTTGCTGCTAAATCGAAACTTCCATTTAAAAACATACCTGGCAATAAATCGTGGCTTGGATTTTCAAAATGACAATGCACCAATCCTGTTCTTTCTTCATTGATATTTTTTGTAGCAAGCAACACTTCTACTTCATATAATTTGGTTGGATGATTGGATAATGCCACGGTGCCCTTCATTCCTTTTTTAATCAATGCCATGTCTTTTTCAAATACATTTAATGCTGCATGAATATCATCGGGGTTTACCAATTCAAATAATACATCTGCAGGATTTACATATTTTCCAATATTCACATTTATTTTGGTTACAAAGCCATCAATGGGCGCCCTTAAAGAAACGGTTCTAGAAATATTTGTTACCGTTAGTTGGGCTGGATCGATTCCTATTATTTTTAATTTTTCTTCCAAACTTTTTACCATCACCTGAGTCATTTTATAATCACTCAATACTTGTTGGTAACTCTTTTTACTGGTTGCTTCTGCATCAGAGAGTTCTTTCTGACGTTGCAAATCGGCTGTTAGAAAATCCAGCTTGGCTTTATCAACTAAATAGTCTTGTTGCAATTGAACATAACTTTGATCTTCCATTATACCAATCACTTCGCCTTTTTTAACACTCATGCCGGGCAATAAATGTGTTTTCTTTAAATACCCTCCCAATGGGAAACTCACAGAAACCATATTTTGAGGTGGCACATCCACCAATCCATTTACTTTAATGGTTTCGTGCAATGTTTTTGTTTCGGCTAAACTGATTTGTAATTCGGCTTGCTTTAATTGCTGGCTTGTTAATGAAACAATACTTGTTTCAACTGCATTGGCTTTTACTTGCTCTTCATTTGTTGATGTGGTACATCCACTAACAATTAGTACCAATGAAAGGATGATAATTTTATACATAATGCTTTAATTATTCAATAAATAATGTAATTCCGATTCCGCAATACTTAATTGACGGAGTGCTTCTAAATATTGTATTTTGATATTGATGGCTTGACTAATTAATGTACCCCATTCAATATAATTGATCTGACCATTGCGGTAACTCAAATTGGCAGTGGCAATAATAATATCCGATTGCTTAATGGCATTTTGCTGATAATAAACAACTGCTTTATTGTATTTTTCATACTCTTGCCAAGCTTTGTCCAATTTTGATTGAACACCCATTGTTGTTGCCACCATAGAAGCCGCAGCTACTTCTTCATTGGCTTTGGCTGCATTCACTTTTTGCTTTTGCGTCTTGCTAAATACAGGAAGCGTCATTCCAAGTGTAACAGATGAGAATCGATTACCCATATTGTACAAAACTTCTGAGCGATCTTTAAGCATTTGCCATCCAGCCAAAGATTGATTATTAAAACCCAATATCCAATCTGGCTTCATTTTAGCTTTTGCCAATGCTGTTTCTGCAGCAGCCTGTTCTTGCTGCTGTTTACTCAATGTAATGAAAGGATTGTTTTTCCATTGTGCAGTATCAAATAATACAGGCTTGGTTTCTAAAGGATCTGATGCAAATATTGTAGAATCGGTTTGTAGCAATAAGCCCAATTGCAATTGAGTTGTTTTTAAATCGGATTCCTGCATATTGATGGCCAATCTATTTTGCATCACTAAATTATCCAGCGACATTTTTTCTAAAAGATTGCTCTCTCCTTTTTCTAATCGCAAACTGGCCATCTTTAAATAATATCCATATATACTATCCGCTTTTTTTAAGAGCAATTCATTGGTTTGGAAATACTGAAGCTGCACATAAAGTTGCCTTGCCAATCTTTTTACGTCGATGATTTGAACTTCGGTATTGGCTTTTGCAGTAGCAATAAATTTTTCGAAAACATTTTTTAGCTGATTGTTTACCGATCCTGAATTGAGTGGTTGAATAATACTGAATTTAGAATCAAAAGCAGCTGTATTATAATTACCCAACTCTGTGCTGAATTGCGTTTTAGGAATCTCCTTTGCTGTTGCTGGCAAATAACTGTAATATTTTTCCTGCAATCGATTTACTTTTAAAACAGGTGCCTGCTCAACAGCTCTTTGCAATACCTCATGCAAATGCATGGGTTTACTATCTGATCTATTCTGCGCATGCAGCATGGTTCCAATACTCATTATACCAATGATGCTCAATGCTTTCAGATTAGCCTTTTTACCTCTTCTGTCGAATAATAAATACAAACATGGCAAAACCATCAAAGTAAGAACTGTTGCTGTAAGTAAGCCACCAATTACTACTGTTGCTAGTGGTCTTTGCACTTCTGCGCCAGCTCCATCGCTGATGGCCATTGGTAAAAAACCTAGTGAAGCAACTGCGGCAGTCATTAATATAGGGCGCATTCTGATTTCTATTGCTTGAGCAATGATATCTTTTACATCAGACTGATCGGTGGTTCTTAATCGAACAATTTCTGTAATAAGTACAATTCCATTTAATACCGCAACCCCAAATAATGCAATGAATCCAACTCCAGCAGAAATACTAAAAGGCATACCCCTCAACCATAAACTAAATATTCCTCCAGTAGCCGATAATGGAATGGCAGAAAAAATGAGTAAGCCATATTTGATTTTATTGAATGCAAAATACAATAAAACAAAAATCAATAATAATGCTATTGGCAATGCAATGGCCAATCGAGATGTTGCTTTTTGAAGATTTTCATATTGTCCACCATAAGTAATGGAATATCCTGCGGGCAATTTAATTTTCTGGCTTACTTTTTCTTGTAATTCTTTTACAATGGATTGCACATCTCTTCCTCGCACATTAAAACCAACCATAATTCTTCTTCTGGCTTCTTCTCTTTGAATTTGGTAAGGACCTTCTTTTAATTCGATGGTTGCTAGTTCATTCAATGGCACTGATAAACCATCTGCTATTCCTATCATCAAATTACCCATATAGGCTATATCATTTTTCTGTTGCTTGTTTAATCGAACTACTAAATCGTATCGTCGATCTCCTTCAAATACAGACCCTGCAGCAGTTCCAGCATAAGCAGCTTGAACGGTTCTATTAATTTCATTAACAGAGGCTCCATATCGTGCAATGGCTGCTCTATTGTAATTGATCACCAATTGAGGAATTCCTGTTACAGTTTCTACATACAAATCTTTTGCACCCTCTACTTTATTAATAAGCACACCCATTCTTTCGGCCAATATGGCCAAACTATCTAAATCATCTCCAAAGATTTTACACACCACATCTTGTCTGGCACCAGTCATTAATTCATTGAATCGCATTTGAACAGGATATTGAAATCCTGTAGTTACTCCTGGCACTTGTTGCAATGCCAAACTCATTTTTTCTGCCAGCTCATCAAATGTTTTAGCGCTCGTCCATTCTTTTTTATCTTTTAAAATCACCATCATATCTGCAGCTTCTAGAGGCATAGGATCTGTAGGTATTTCGCCAGAACCAATCTTAGATACTACTTTTTTAACTTCAGGAAACGAATCGAGTAACACTTTTGCGGTTTGCTGTGTAGCTGCAACTGTATTAGACAATGAAGATCCTGTTAACAATCTGGTATCAACTGCAAAATCGCCTTCTTCTAGTTTAGGAATAAACTCCCCACCCAAAGTAGACATGATAAAACCAGCAATGATTAATAATAAAAAACTAGCGGCAACAATCATTCTTGGGATGGTTAATATTTTTTTAAGAATTGGTATGTACCAACTGTTGATACGTTGCATCATTCTATCGGAGAAGCTGGCTGGCAAATTGCTTTTCTTGCTCAAAAACAAAGCACTCATCATTGGAATATACGTGAGCGATAAAACAAATGCTCCCAATATGGCAAATGAAACTGTTTCAGCCATCGGACGGAACATCTTGCCTTCAATCCCCTGCAAAGACAATACCGGCAAATACACTACCAATATGATAATTTGACCAAACGCAGCAGCATTCATCATTTTAGAAGAACTACTCCGAACTTCATTGTCCATTTCTTCTTGGCTTAAAATAGATCCTGTTTTATGCCTTATACCATGTTGCAATTTGTGCAACACTGCTTCTACAATAATTACTCCACCATCTACCAATAACCCAAAATCCAAAGCTCCCAAGCTCATGAGGTTACCACTTGTGCCTGCTAGATTCATTAAAATAAGTGCAAAGAGCAAAGACAATGGTATTACGGAAGCCACAATTAAGCCAGCCCTGAAATTACCTAAGAAAAGAACCAACACAAAAACAACAATCAATGCACCCTCCATTAAATTGGTTTTCACCGTGCCGATGGCATTGTCCACCATTTTGGTTCTATCTAGAAATGGTTCGATTATTACCCCTTCTGGTAATGATGTTTCAATGATTTTAATTTTTTCTTTGATGGCATGAATTACTTCATTGCTATTCCCTCCTTTTAACATCATCACTATTGCACCTGGCACTTCCCCCTCTGCACCATATACCGTTGCACCATAACGCACTGCATTTCCAAATTGTACAACAGCAACATTTTTTACCAAAACAGGTATAGATCCATTTACTCGCTTTACTACAATATTTTCTATATCTTCTAATTGCTTAACCAATCCTTCGGTTCTAATAAAAAGCACATTCGGACCCTTTTCGATATAAGACCCTCCGGCATTTTGATTGTTGTTTTCCAATGCCTGAAAAACATCTGCAATAGTTAAACCAAAACTTTTTAATTCATCTGTATTAACTGCAACTTCATACTGCTTTACAGCTCCTCCAAAACTGCTTACATCCGCAACACCAGGTGTACCCAATAATTGTTTGCGAACAATCCAATCTTGAATAGACCTTAATTCGGTTAAACTGTATTTGCCTTCAAAGCCTTTTTTTGTTTTGATTACATATTGAAATATTTCTCCCAACCCTGTTGTTACAGGCCCCATTTCGGGAATTCCCATTCCCGCAGGAATCTGCGACTGAACATTTACCAGCCTTTCACTCACTTGTTGCCTTGCCCAATACACATCGGTTTGTTCGTCAAAAACAATAGTTACTAAACTCAATCCAAAGCGAGAAAAACTTCTTTGCTCTTTTATACCAGGAATATTTCTGGTAGCTTGTTCAACAGGCACTGTAATAAAACGCTCTACATCTGGAGCACCTAAACCAGGAGAGCTAGTAATAACCAATACTTGGTTATTGGTGATATCCGGCACAGCATCTATGGGTAACTTCATAGCAGCATAAATACCACCGATGATTAAGCCCAGAACAAACAAACCAATGATGAGTTTATTCTTAATAGAAAAGTCAATTATTTTATTGAGCATAAGCAAATAATAATACAATTATCAACACGATAGTGGTTGATCAATTAATAATCAATAATGGCTGCTTTGCAGCATGCGAAAATTAAACAGATAATGGCAAAGTTACCATTAGGGGAGGCTGAAAGATATTCACCAATGGTTGGTAACAAAATGTCTTTTTTTCGCTTCGCCCATTAAAGCTACCAATTAATTAATGAAATTCCACCAAACACCAAAACGAATCATTAAGCCTGGTGCCACATAATCATTGGCCATTAGATTGCGCTTTGTAAAACCAATATTACCTCCTTCAAAACTCAATGTATTGAGGTTCTCTGCTCTTAAAAAGCCTTTAAAACTTTTGATTCGGAAATGTAAGAATGCGTTGATGTCGGGGCGATTGTTAATGGTATTGGTATTTTGAAAAAAATACTGACCCATTTGAGGGCTATAATTATCGGCTTTATAGCCAGCATGATACCTAAGCTCGAAACCTGTAGAAATAAATAAATTGGTATAAAAATTACCTTCGAAAGCAATTCGGTTTCTGGTTAAGAAAAATGGAATATTTATCGGCGGATTACCGGTTGTTTGTTGAATATGTACTTCGGTATACCAGTTCCAATGTTTGGCTATTTTAAACATTTTTTCTGCCGATACATGCAATACATTAAACAATGTTGCTTCTTGCTTTGCAGTATAAAAACTATCAAAATACATAAAATTATTTACCGCAAAGTATTCGGCGCCAAACTTGAAATGCTTTTTAGGATTTTCATAATTTACAAACAATCGAATGGTATTCTCTTTTGCAAAATTTCGTTTATTCTTTAATGGAAAACTACTCAAAGGGTTTAGGTTGAATGAAGGCGAGCGATTTACATTTTGAAAGCCTAAACTTAAAAAGCCATATTTTTTACCCAACCTTCTTTTCATGATCGCAAACACACTATAGTCGCCCGCATTCAAGCCGTTGATAAAAAGTTGTCCGTTGGCTTCTATATCCCATACCTGGTTTTTGGTTCTGTTTCTATATTCTGCGGCAGTATATACATTATAGAAATTAGTGGTATTAACTGTATCAAATTGTCCTATTAAATTCTGTAAGGCAATGCTTGCTTTAAAAAACTGACTTTGATTATTCTTATCAGGAAATGTTAATAGACTAAAAACATTTTGGATATTATTCCACTTATCGAGGTAGCGAATGTTTACGCCTGTTTTAGCATTATAATTAAAAAAGGTTTTATACCTAGCAGAATCAACATTATTATCAAAAAATTGATACTCCTGTTGGGTGATTTTTAAATCATGTTCTATCCTGAAACGTGGATAGAATATCTTATAAGTAAGAGAATCTGTTACAATAGAATCTTTTTTACCAAAATCATAATGATGACGGTATAAAAAATCTGTTTCACGATAAATGTTTCCGGTTGTTACCGTTGTATTAAATGGATTGCTATTGGCTGCGCCCTCTTTACCCATTCTTGTTTCTAATTCATAAGGGTTATTCAAGGCCAAACTATCCAATTGTTTAATATTTACCAAGCCGCCATTTTCCGAAGAAGCTGCTTTATTAGACAACAATACTAGAAAAAATTCGTAGCGTCGATTATTGGTTTGATAATGAGACGTAAATCTAAAATTATTATGACTAACATTTTGATTTTTCAAAAACCCTGGGGCATTGCTAAAACGATACTCAATACCAAAATTAAAATTCGTTTTCCGGTTCTGGGTGTGTTTAAGATCAATTAACTGCTCTGCTTTGCTACCCAATAAATAAGCCAATTCGGTATAGGGTCTTGTGGTTTGATAAAACTTGGTATTGGCTAAACTAAACTGATATATATCGTATTGATGAAACCCTGCATCAAAGCCAGCTTTCATTAATGGATTGAACAATAAAGATTGTGCAGCAGTACCATAATTACCCAAATGATGATACGAATAGGGCAAGGGAAATCTTGTTGTAAAATCATTGATAGAAGAATCAATGGTTCGGTTTCTGGTTGAATCGAAATATCGATAAAAAATAGTAATTGAATCTACAAATCGATCTCTTTTTTGCAACGAGTCTTTCTTAGAACCGCCAGCGTTGGGGCCCCTACCTCCGCTACCAAAAGATCCATTCTGAAAATTAGACAACTGTTGCACACCTTGGGCACTTAATAAAATCAAATTGCCACAAAGCAACAAAAAGCAAATTAAATATCTAAGACAATTGCTGCCTCTCATTGATTAGTGCTTTTAAGAAACTTGTTTTATCAACTCTTTAAACAACATGGTTAATTTTGGCTCAGCATCTTTTGCTGCTTGCAAAACTTCTTCATGTGTAATAATATTTTCTTCTTCGCGAATACCTAAATCGGTAATTACACTAATGGCAAAAACTTTCATACCACAATGAACAGCGGCAATGTTTTCTTGAACAGTACTCATTCCAACTGCATCACCTCCAATCAAGTGAATCATTTTATATTCCGCCCTTGTTTCGAAAGTTGGCCCAGTAACTCCTGTATATACCCCCTGCTTCAATTCAAGTTGATTTGCTTGTGCTATTGATTTTGCTTTTTCAATCAAAGACTTACAATAAGGTTCGCTCATATCAGGAAATCTGGTTCCTAAGGCTTCCTCATTTTTGCCCAGTAAAGGGTTTACCGTAAACATGCTTATATGATCATTAATAATCATCAAGTCTCCTACTTTAAAACTGGTATTTACCCCTCCTGCAGCATTGGAAAGCAATAATGTTTTTACCCCCAACATATGCATCACACGAACAGGATAAACTACTTGTTGAGCAGAATAACCTTCATAAAAATGAAACCTACCCGACATTACCCAAACTTTTCTACCGTTTAATTCCCCAAAAATCAATGTTCCTGTGTGACCTTCCACAGTACTTAAGGGAAAATGAGGGATTTCAGCATAGGGAATAGCAACTTCTGCTTTAATTTCATTGGCTAAATTACCTAGACCACTTCCTAGAATAATTCCTACCGTGGATGCTGATTTTACTTTACTTAAGATAAATGCCTTTGTTTCGGCCAATTGTGACAATAAAGTTGACATATAAATAATCAATATTAATATTCAAATATAAATTAATAAAAAATAAGGCCACCAACTTATCGCTGATGGCCTTAGGTAAGGTATGAAAGTTAAAATTAACTTAAACGTTTTACGTTTACTGCATTCAATCCTTTGCGTCCTTCTTGTACGTCAAATACCACTTTGTCGTTTGCTTCGATCTGATCGATTAAGCCATTCGCATGTACAAAAGTTTCTTTGTTGGAGTCATCATGCTTAATAAATCCAAAACCTTTTTCTTCGTTAAAGAACTTTACAGTTCCTTGAATTTGTGTGTCCATTGTAAAATTATAAAATTATTAAAGTGCAAATGTACCGCTTTTCAAGTTCTCTACCTAATTAAACTGCTTCAAAACCATTGCTAATGCGCAATTGCCGTTCAAATAGAGGGTGTTTCGCTTATTTATCAATCATTTATCTTCGCAAATTGTAATTGTTAAAATTAATACATGTTCGAATTTTCTTATTTGGATATCTCAGGTTCAATGGGTTTAGTGGCAAGTGGTGCATTAACTTTAAATGTGATATTGGGCATGTTTTTGAGCACCAATTTGAAAACCACCACTTATTGGAAAAAACTACCTCCAATTGTAAAAAAATATCCTATTATCAAATACCACAATTTCACAGCATATACTGCATGCTGTTTTATTGTATTGCATTTACTATTCTTATTCTTACATAAAGAGCCCGGGTTTTCTATTGACATTTTACTTACCCCTTTGGCAGTTCCTAAACAACCCAATATTGTTTTACTGGGCCTAATAAGTTTTTATGGATTGATTATTGTGCTGATTAGTTCTCAAAAAATCATTCGAAAACAACTGGGTTTCAGAACCTGGAAAAACATTCACTTAATTGCCTACGCAACTGCATTGTTATTTTTAATACATGGCTTGTTGATGGATCCTTTATTAAAAGATCGGCCAACAGATTGGCTGGATGCAGAGAAGTTTTTTTCTGAGGGATTGCTGATTGTTTTTTTAGTAGCTGTATTCATCCGAATACGCTTTCAATTCAATCAAAAAAAACAATCGAATTAGAACCGTCGTTGACTATTAAATGTGTTTACAACAGTGTATCCTACTAATTCATCATGCCTTCCTCCTATTGCTCTATAATACACCAATATATTATATTCATTTTCGGTTTCCCAATAGTTCCCCTCTGTTATAGACGGATCGGCTTTAGCCGTATTTTTTTTTGTATCGCGCGTTACATATGTATAATTGTAATAGCCCTGTTTAAGAAAAAGCTTTTTTATATACACCCCTTGCTTTGCATCAAATTGCATCAATGAGGTATCCCCAATTTGATTGCCTGTTAGCTCACCCAACAAGTACATATTTACCCCATGAAAAGCTTGCCCATTTGGTGGAGCAATACTAAAAACCACTTCGGCATAATCGCTTTGCCACCAAGGATTTAAGGATTCTGAATTCATGATTTCAGAAAACCCGTTGGTATCGCGGTAGTATAAATATTGCAGACTAGACCTTACTTTATCTTGTTTCACCGTTACTTGAAAAGGAAATTCCAATCGATTGATACGCTCTACCCTGTCGGATTCAAACCTAAAACTTTGTAAATCTAACCAGCGATATTCTTTACCTGCGGGAAATACACAATCTTGCTCCGTATTAAATTCCAAAGTATTGCCTCTAATAAAAGTTGGTTGAATATTAATCGCTGCATTGTCCCATCTTCCATTTTGTAAAATGGTTGTTTTAAATTGCTGCGGATTGATCATTTGTAATTGTGGCGCATTTACAACCAATTGAATCTTTTGATGTGTTCTGGTTATCTGAAAATCGAATGGCTGTAAAAACTGTGCCCCAATGTTGGTTTGTTTATCTACAATATAAAATCTTTTGGTAAACAATAACTTACTGGTATCTGCATCCTGAAAAACTTTCAATAAATAATTACCACTTCGGGTAGGAATAGCATTTCGTTCGGGTAACACAATTTGGTAATGTACATATGGATTTTTAGCGATAGAAGAAATGCGATACGTGCTAATTCTATTTTGCTGAAATCCTCTGATATAATCAAAAGAACTCCAAGCTGCTTCAGTCCAATCTGCATTGCACAGTTGGTAAGTATAAAAATAATTTTTAGGACTAAGCCCCATTTCATCAAAGTGAAGCTCCATTTCATCTCCCTGATTCAAAGCCAATATAGGAATGGCCAACTGATTGTTTTTAGGGAATAGCTTAACTGTTTTAATGCTAGAGCTGTATACTTTATCTGGCATCCTTTGCGAAAAGAGCCAAATAGGGCTTATTATTGCAATTATAATTGAAAGAGATAATTTTATTTGATGATTCATGTTGATGGTTTGCCTCATAAAAAGAGCTAATTATCATTGGGATAAAATCATCATTAAATTAGCACCCTTTTCATGTGTATAATAATGATAAAAATAGTTAAAAACCATTCCAATTGAACACTTCTTTTTTTATAGCAAAAAGATTGGCTTTTTCTAAACAACAGGCTTTTTCGCGTTTTATTATTCGCCTTTCTATTGGAGCAACTGCAGTTGGGGTTGCAGCTATGATTATTACCGTCTGTTTTGTAAATGGTTTTCAACAAACTGTTGCGGAAAAAATCTACAGCTTTTGGGGACATATTCGAGTTCAACATTTTGAACCAGACAAATCTTTGGTAGCAGAAGAAATGGCCATAACAAAAAATGAAGCTGTTTTATCTACTATCAAAAACACTCCTGGAGTTAATAGAGTGCAAGCTTTTGCCACAAAATCTGCTGTAATAGAAAACAATAAGAATATTGATGGCGTTTTATTAAAAGGCATAGAAAATAGCTACGACTCAATGCGATTAAAGCCGTATATGATCGAAGGCAAATGGATTGCTTTTAATGACAGCAGTTACAGCAAAGAAATCATTTTATCCAAACAATTGGCCAATCTATTATCCATTCAACTGAATGACATTATCAATATTTATTTCATCAGTAGCGACAATGGCACAAAAACCTATAGAAAATTAAAAGTAGCTGGCATCTATAAAACAGGAATAGAAGAATACGATAAATTATTTGCCATTGGAGACATTCGATTAATACAAAAAGTTAATAATTGGGAATCGGATCAAATTGGAGGCTATGAGATTTTCACCAATGATTATCATCTAGCAGATTCAATAAACACCCTTTTACTCAATGAATTACCTACCCAATGGATGAGTAGAACCATTCAATCCATTTATCCGAATATTTTTGATTGGCTTAGCATTCAGGATGTTAATAGGAATGTAATTTTTATCATTATGGCTATTGTTGCAATAATCAATTTAATTACTTGCTTGTTAATCCTCATTTTAGAAAGAACCAAGATGATTGGGATTTTAAAATCAATTGGCGCTTCTGATAAAAACATCATACAAATCTTTTTATACCATGCCACTGTTATTGCCGGGTTAGGCATTTTAATTGGATTTATTATGGGAACTGGAATAAGTTTATTACAACAATATACTGGCTTTATTAAATTAGATGAGAGCTCTTATTATGTTACTCAAGCGCCTATTTTAATTATTTGGTGGCAAATTGCTGCTATTTGCCTTGCCACTTTATGCATTTGCTATTTGGTGTTAATTATACCAGCCTTATTGATTAAAAGAATCAATCCCATCAGTGCATTGCAATTCAGGTAATTTTTTATTTTACAAGTTGCGATAAAAGTATGCCTGCAGCTACAGCTGCGTTGAGCGATTCTGCCTTTCCAATTCTGGGGATGCTAATTGAATTGGAAATATGATGAAGTAATGCAGGATTAATGCCTTTAGACTCATTGCCAATTAATAATACCCCTTTTTTGTATTGCGTTTTTTCAAAAACAGATGGGGCATTCAATAAAGCACCATAAATGGGTAATTGAGTTGCCGCAAAAACCGTTTCCAAAGGCTCGTAACACACCCTTACCCTAATAAAACTTCCCATGGTGCTCTGAATTACTTTCGGATTAAAACAATCCACTGAATCGGGGCTAGCTATAATAGTATCAATACCAAACCAGTCTGCAATACGTATTAATGTGCCCATATTTCCCGGATCTTGAATTCCATCTAGGGCCAATACCCATTTATTATCCGGAATTGTTGATTTTTTTGAAGCAGGCTCTTCCACCAATGCCAATACTTTATTGGGCGTTTGTAAAACACTGATTTTTTTAAGTTCTTCAACCGTAACCCTTACCAAATGGGTATTTCCGATATTTTTAGCCTCCCAATCATCGGTTGCATAAACTGTTTTTATGGTAAAATCACTCAGCAATAACTCTTCCATTTGCTTAACACCTTCTACAATAAAAAGGCCAGATTGCTGTCTTTGTTTTTTATGGCACAAAGATTGAATATATTTGATCTCATTCTTACTTAACATTGAGTATGTATTTGACCTTTCAGAGGCCGATGTTGAATATTGTTTCTTGTTTGTTACTGTTTACGGTATTGGTATCTTCTTGTTCGGAACAGAGCAGAACGAGTGTCAAAAATTACCCCATAAGTCGTCCTTTTGTTTACCAGAACAAAATTGAATTACTCAATAATCTTCCCAAAGATGAGAAAAAACGTTTATTAAATCAATTGGATAATTATTGGGATGATAGTTTGAAAGTTAAAAAAGTACAAATTGCTGGATTGTTCTATAAAATCAAAGATCCTGCTGTTTTTGATTCTACCAAGTTTAATTCTACTATTCATTTCATGAATCAATACCTTAATTCACAAGGTTATTACTATGCCCAGTTTTCCAATTCATTTCGGATAGATACCATCAAAGATCAATTAAGAGCCTATACAACAATAAGCATCAATACAGAAAAAAGCATCAGCTTCGATTCTGTGACTTATGACTTAAACGATTCAACGCTACAAGAAATCACCAATGATGCTATCAAAAAAACAACCTTAATCAAAGGCAATCCCTATTCCAAACAACAAATCAGTATTGAACTTGATCGACTGGTAAACCTTTACAGAAAAAATGGATATTTTAAAATTACCAGAGAAGATTTATATGCCTTGGTAGACTCTACCAATCAAGCAGTTTTGCAACTCACATTGGACCCTTTTGAACAAGCCAAATTATTAGCTGCCATTGAAAGATCGAAAAAAGAAAATCCCAACTGGGATATTACCATAAAAAGAAAAGACCTTAAAGATAGCAGTAGGCTTTATCAATATAAAGTTGGCAACTTGTTTTATTATCCTGAAACCAAAATCACCGAGTCGCCTGATAGTTTGTTATTAGACCATGGCTTTAAACAATTTAAGCAGGATGAAGCAGTGATGAATTATAAAGAGGGGAAATTTATTTACAAGCCGTTAAAAGAATATACTTATTTCAAAAAAGGTGATCTGTATAACGAAGATAGATACTTTAAAACGGGTACCGGTTTAAGTCAATTGGGTGCATGGCAAAATGTAGATATTCGCCCAATAATTAGAGACAAAGACAGTTTGGATTTTTATTTTTTTATGACTCCTGCAGTTAAGCAAAGTTTTACCATCGACTTAGAAGGCAGCAGAAATACGGGAGATATTGCTACAGGTAATTTATTGGGAATTTCTACCAATCTCACTTATAATAATCGAAACGTTTGGCAGCGTGCCATTCAATCTGTTGCTACTTTTAGAACAGGTATTGAATTAAACTTGCTTACTTCCACTAGCAAGCAAAGTGATTTGCTTCAATCATTTTTTATCAATGCAGGACATACCTATATTTTTCCCAAATTAATTCATCCCTTTAAAGGATTGAAGGGCCTGAAAGAATTGGACAACAGAAGAACATTATTTGGTGTAAATCTTGGTTATGTAGAACGGAGAACTTACTATACACTTAGAACAATTATTACGAGTTGGGGCTATGAATGGAAAAAAGGGAATACCGTTTATTTGTATAAACCTTTGAATATAGAACTCAATGGTTTGGAGAGGCTAGATTCCTTGGAAAGTTTGATTGCAAAAAATCCTTTTTTAAGGGCTTCATTTAACGAAGGTAATATTGTAAGTCAATCGCTTTCTATCAATAAAACCATTATCAGCAAAAGAAATTCAAACAACAGTAATTATTATCGATTTGGTGTAGAAGAAGCCGGAGGTTTATTTGGATTGGTTCCAGGCTTAGCAGGAAATATTTATCGATACATCAAATTTGAAAATGAATATCGACATATCATGAAATTCAAAAAAGCTGAATTAGCCTATAGGGCCTTTGGAGGTTTTGGATACAATTATGGCAAGGATTCGGTGTTTGGCGTTACCATGCCATTCTATAAACAATTTTTTGCTGGAGGCCCCAATAGCATGCGTGCATGGACGCTCAGACAATTAGGTTTAGGACGTTCTAATCAAAGTGAATTGGATACTGCCAACAATGCTTTTAGAGATCGCTATGGCGATTTGCAATTGGAAATGAATATTGAATATCGTTTTTTACTTGCCAGTTTTGGAAGTCTTAAATTAGGGAGTACTATTTTTACTGATATTGGAAATATTTGGAATGTAAAAAAATCCAATCAATACGATTCAAACACAATCTTCGACATCAGCAAATTGGGCAATGATTTAGCCATAGGTATTGGCACTGGTTTGCGTTTTGATCTTAGCTATTTTTTAATTCGATTGGATTTTGCTTACAAGGTAAAAGATCCCCTCAGGGTTTCCAATGGAGGCTGGATGAGTATTAAAAATTTCAATTGGACAGATACCAGACCAAATGGAGTTAATATTCCCAACTTTGCATTGCAATTAGGTATTGGATTGCCCTTCTAATAACTTTAGCCGATTAATTGCTACTTCAAAATTATCTATACTTTGTGCATTGGCTGCAGTGAAATCGCCAATCCTTGTTCTTCTTAAACTACTCATGTATCCACCCACGCCCAATGCTTTTCCAAAATCATTGGCCAAGCTTCTGATATAAGTACCGGTTGAACAAACCACTTTGAAATGCACAATTGGCAATTCAATTTTTTCGATGCTAAAGTGATGAATGGTTACTGGCCTGGGTTCTAAAACCACTTCAATTCCTTTTCTGGCTGCTAAGTAAACAGGCTTCCCTTCTTGCTTAATTGCTGAATGCGATGGAGGCACTTGCATAATCAGTCCAGTGAATAACTTGGTTGCTTCATGAATTGATTCATCGGTAAGATGATCAATTGGAAGTTGATTTTCTGGTTCAGATTCTAAATCGAAAGTAGGCGTAGTAGCGCCTAAAGTAAATGTACCGGTATACTCTTTTTCCATTCCCATGAATTCATTGATCTTCTTGGTAAACTTTCCTGTACACACAATTAACAATCCTGTTGCAAGTGGATCTAAAGTACCTGCATGACCTACTTTTATAACACGGGTTATATTTCTAATTTTACGAACAATATCAAATGAAGTCCAACGCAAAGGTTTGTCTATAAAAATTACTTGCCCATCTAAAAAAGATTGAAGTGCTGGATGAATTTCTTTTTGTCGCATATTGAGGCTGTTAATATTTTAATTGAAGCCAGATAGAATCGAGCGACTGTTTAGAAGAAAAAGTTTGGTCTTTGTATCTTTTAGCAAATGCTTTTGCATTGTTAATTCTTTCATCAGTGGTTGGATGTGAGCTTAAAAAAGCCATGGATGCTGGCAACTCTTTATTGCTTTCTTTCAAATCGATCATTAGCTGATGCATGGCCATTGGGTTAATTTGATTGCGCAGTAATATTTTCATTCCTTCTTCATCGGCAGCTCGCTCTAATTGTCTTGAATAATGCATGGTTCTGAGAAAATCAGCATTTTCAACCAATGCTCCAATTGTACCTGATGCATCACTTAACACCATCGAAATCAATAAGCCTGCAGCTGTAGATCCCAACATACTCTTTAAACTGTGCCTCAAATTAACATGGGCAGTTTCATGGCTTAATAAGGCTGCCAACTCTTCGGAAGAATGCATGTTTTCAAGGATTCCGCTATAAACAATAATAAATCCACCCGGCAATGCAAATGCATTCACTTCTTTTGCTTCGATTACTTTTATTTTTATTGGATAACTTGTATTTAAGTGTAATTCTTTAGAAAAAGCATTGATCCATTTTGTTCTCTGCTGATCAATTTTCTGCTCTGAAACAAATGCTGCATTCAACTTATCTCCAATAGCTATTTCATTTTTCTTTGAAATGAATTGAATGGCAAAAATAGGAATTAGATAAACAGCTATCAGATAAATCGCAACAATGAACCCAATTAAAATAGACAATAGCCAGGCTGTTTTAAACTTCATCATTTTTTTATACCATGGCAATGTTGCTTTTTCGATGTTTGTTTTGAGTGTGTAATAAAAAGACGAATCAGCATAAACGATGATAAACTGATTGGATTTTTTATTGAGATAAACCACCATTTTTTGGTGCATGATATACAAATTGCAATTTGCATATTTACTAAACGCAATTACTTGGCTTGGATCATTCAATGAAAGAATAGAAACACCCAATTCATTACAATACAATGAAACCAATTGATTGCCAGGATTTACCCCATCAAAATAATCTACATTATGCATGTATTAATTAATATGCTCTCGCAAATAAAACTCTTTGAACAGATTTATTTCCTGATAAAATACAAACCCCATCTTCTTGTGGATTATCCAAAGGAATACAACGGATAGTAGCTTTGGCCAACTCTTTTATTTTATCTTCTGTTTCTGCAGTTCCATCCCAATGTGCCGATACAAAACCTGCTTTGGTATCGAGAATTTGCACAAACTCATCCCAAGAATTTGCTGGAGTAATATGATGATCTCTAAATGACTTGGCTTTTTCAAACATTTGCTGTTGTATCTCAACAAGCAAGTTTTGGATATACATTTCAATTCCTTCTAAACTTACTGTTGCTTTGAGTTTAGTATCTCTTCTTGCAACTTCCACCACATTGTTTTCTAAATCTCTAGCGCCTATAGCAACCCTTACTGGCACTCCTTTCATTTCGTATTCTGCAAACTTCCATCCCGGACGGTTGTGATCGGAATCATCGTACTTCACGGAAATACCCATGCTTTTTAATTTGGTCATGATACCTGCTACCACTGATCCAATTTGTGCTTTTTGTTCATCTCCTTTATAAATCGGAACTATTACCACTTGTATTGGGGCAATTCTTGGAGGAAGTATCAATCCATCATCGTCACTATGCGCCATCACCAATCCACCTATTAATCGAGTGCTTACCCCCCAACTGGTTGCCCATACATATGATAATTGATTGTTTTTATCACTGAATTTTACATCAAAAGCTTTGGCAAAATTTTGTCCTAAAAAATGGGATGTACCCGCCTGTAAGGCTTTACCATCTTGCATCAATGCCTCAATACAGTAAGTATCTTCTGCTCCTGCAAATCTTTCATTGGGAGATTTAACCCCTTTGATTACTGGCAAAGCCATCCAGTTTTCTGCAAAATCTGCATATACATCCAACATTCTGCGTGTTTCTTCTATCGCTTCTTCTGCAGTAGCATGCGCCGTATGACCTTCCTGCCATAAAAATTCTGCCGTACGCAAAAAGAGTCTGGTTCGCATTTCCCATCTTACCACATTGGCCCATTGATTAATGAGCAACGGTAAATCGCGGTAAGACTGAATCCAACCCTTATAGGTATTCCAAATAATGGCTTCGCTGGTAGGTCTTACCACCAACTCTTCTTCGAGTTTAGCCTCAGGATCTACCATTAATTTGCCCTTATTATTTGGATCTGCTTTTAAACGATAATGGGTAACTACAGCGCATTCCTTTGCGAATCCTTCTGCATTCTTTTCTTCGGCTTCAAAGAGGCTTTTTGGCACAAACAATGGAAAATAGGCATTCTGGTGACCGGTGTCTTTAAACATTTTATCTAAGACCGATTGCATATTTTCCCATAATGCATAACCATAGGGTTTAATAACCATACAGCCTCTTACAGCACTGTAATCGGCCAAATTTCCCTTGATTATTAAGTCGTTATACCATTGCGAATAATCCTGTTCCCTCGATACTAATTCTTTACCCATAAATTATACATATAATTTTTAAAAAAATTACTAACAACTGTTAGTTGGCACACATATTGCAATAATGTTAAAATGAAGCCAACAGCACGCAAATGTATGTAACTTCAACCATGAAATGTTGCTAACCTTAAAGCAAAAACTATGCAAAAATTACTATTTCTATCATTGATTACTGCCAGTTTATTAACTGGATGTAGTTCGGCTTATCAAACAGGTCAAACTCCTGATGATTTGTATTATTCGCCTGGTAAAGAGCAAACTGCTTCAGCAGTTAGAAGGCAAAACGAAGATGAAGAAAGATACCAGCAAAATGTTAGTACCATAGACGATCGCTATCTCAGGATGAAAGTAGCCAATAGAAATCAATGGAGCAATCTAGACGACTTTAGTTATTGGAACGATATGCGTTTTAATTTTTCTCCAGGATTTAACAATTTTGGATTCAATAACTTTCAAAGCTGGAACATGCATCCCAATTTCAATAGCCCTTGGAATATTGGCTGGAATACAGGTTGGAATTTTGGAATGGGTATTAATCCATGGAATAGCTGGGGATTTGGCGGATGGGGTAACCAGATGGGCTGGAACAATCCAATGTACACGTTAATTGCATACTCCAATCCAAAAGCCATCACTCCTACTTATACTGCTGGTTCTAATTTGGCTGGCTATAGAAATAGGAATTTCAATAATTTTAATAGCGGCAATAAAATAAATGAATGGGCTACTCCAGGAAATGCAAATAATAATAGAAGTTTTGGTAGCCTAATCAGAAGTGTTATCAGCACTCCTTCTAATGGAAATGGATCATCGAGTAGCTATGACCGTCCGGCAAGATCATTCCAAAGCAGTGGAGGAACCAGTAGTTCTGCTGGTGGAAGCAGCGGCGGCTTCGGAAGTACTGGAAGCAGTGCTGGATCCGGAAGAGCTGGAAGAGGAAATTAATTCTTGTTTTAATTGATTGAAATGATTGATGTGTAAGCATCATCAGGAAATTTATTATCTGTGTATGAAAAAAATAATCTTTTTATTATTCAGTTTTACCGCATTAGTTGTACAGGCTCAAACTCCAGATGAAGCATTAAGAACAGCATGGTTTACACAAAATGGAACAGCTCGTGTTATGGCTATTGGTGGTGTAATGGGTTCTTTAGGAGGTGATATTAGCGCCAATCATATTAACCCTGCCGGTCTTGGATTATTTAAAACCAATGAATTGGTTTTATCTCCTGGCTTTTTAATGAACAACAATAAATTTAATTACAGAGGCAAAGACACTAGCGCTTCAAAATCGAATTTTGGATATGGCACTTCTGGAATTATTCTCGCAGGAAAAAACGAGAGAGGAAGTAAATGGACAAGCTCTGCTTTTGCTATTTCAGTAAATCAACTGGCCAATTACAACAACAATATTCAATATGGTGGCTTTAATAATTTCAGCTCTTTTTCGGAAAAATATTTAGAAGAATTGGTAAAAGACAGGGCAGATACCAATGCCGCTTTAAGTAATTATATTTTTGGTTCTTCACTTGCATTTAGAACTTATTTAGTAGATACTACTCGTGGACCTGGTGGTGCGTTTACGGGTTATCAAAGTTTGGTTCCTATCTCTTCAGGTGTTAATCAATTCTACAATGCACAAACCAGGGGCGGATACAATGAAATTGCAATAGGATTTGCAGAAAACATGAATGATCAATTGTATATAGGTGGAAGTTTTAATATTCCAATCATTAACTATTCTCGCGATTTATTTTATTCAGAAAAAGACGCCACCAATAACACCAATAACGAATTTCGTTTTTTTGAATACAAAGAAACATATAGCTCCAAAGGAGCTGGTATTGGAGCCAAATTAGGCATGATTTATAAGCCTCAAGAATTTATTCGATTAGGTTTTGCAATTCATACCCCGCAGTTATTAACGATGACCGATCGCATTCGATCTTCGATGACTACCAATACAGAAAATTATGCAGGATTATTAACTGAAACAAGTGACAATTTAAACAGTGGCAATGAAGGTATATCTAGGTATAATATCATTACCCCATACCGAATCATTGCAAGTGCCAGTTATGTTTTCAGAGAAGTAAATGATACCCGATTACAAAAGGGTTTTATCAGTGCCGATGTAGAATTTGTAAATTACAGGGGCGCACGCTTTAATGCAGCCAGTGAAAATGCAGAAAATATTACTTTAGAGAATTATTACAGACAAATCAATGAAACTATAAAAGACACTTATAAAGGAAATATCAACGCTAAATTAGGAGGCGAATTAAAATTCAATACCTGGATGTTTCGCTTGGGTGGTGCATATTATGGCAGCCCTTATGCCGATAATGTTCTAAATGCAAATAGAATTATTGCTACAGGTGGATTGGGCTATAGAAACAAAGGTTTTTTTATTGACCTTGCCTACTCGCATATCATGAACAAAGATTTCCAATTCCCCTATTTATTAGAAGACAAAGCAAATACATTTGCCAAACAAACTGGTTATAGAGGAAATGTAATGCTTACTTTCGGATTTAAATTATAATTATACCACTTCGCCTTCCAAATCAGAATCGTAGGCTTTGGTAATACGCACATTTACAAACTCCCCTATCGGGAGTTTTTTTGTGGAATGAATAACTACTTCATTGTCAACTTCCACACTATCAAATTCAGTTCTGCCCAAATACCTTCCTGCTTCCTTCTTATCGATCAATACTTTAAATACTTGTCCGATTTTTGCTTGATTTTTTTCGTAGCTGATTTCCTGTTGCACTTCCATTATCGCTTGTGCACGTTCTGCTTTTACAGCTGCAGGAATATTGTCTTCTAATTCATGAGCTGTGGTATTTTCTTCGTGGCTGTAACTGAATATTCCCACTCTATCAAAACGATGTTCTTGTAAAAATGATTTGAGCTCTTCCACATCTTCTTCTGTTTCTCCAGGAAAGCCAGCAATCAAAGTTGTACGCAAACAAATACCCGGTACTTTTTCGCGAATCTGCTTGATGAGTACACCCATTTCTTCTCTAGTTATATTTCGATGCATAGCATCTAACATATGATTGCTTGCATGTTGCAAAGGCATGTCTAAATAGTTACAAATATTATCACGCTCTTGCATGACCTCTAAAATTTCTAAGGGAAATTTACTTGGATAAGCATAATGCAAACGAATCCATTCCAATCCTTTAATGTCTGCTAGTGCGTGCAATAATCGGGGCAGCTCTCTTTTTTTATAAATATCTAAACCATAATAAGTTAATTCTTGTGCTATGAGCATAATCTCTTTCACCCCTTTCTTCACCAATGCTTCTGCTTCTTCAACCAAAGATTCTATTGTACGGCTCACATGCTTTCCTCGCATGAGTGGAATAGCACAAAAAGAACAGGTTCTATTACAGCCTTCGCTAATTTTTAAATACGCATAATGTTTTGGCGTACTCAACATTCTTTCTCCGATTAATTCGGCTTTATAATCAGCTTCAAACTGTTTTAAAATAAGGGGCAATTCCAATGTTCCAAACCAAGCATCTACTTCTGGCATTTCGGTTTCTAAATCGCCACGGTATCTTTCACTTAAGCAGCCTGTTACATACACTTTATCTAATTTACCCCTGCGCTTTAGTTCTAATTGATCCAATATGGTATTAATGCTTTCTTCTTTTGCTTTATCGATAAATCCACAGGTATTCACCACCACTATATTATGGTCTAATTTTGCATTCTCGTGTACAACTGCAATATCATTGGCAGCCAGTTGGCCACTTAATACTTCACTGTCTACCAAGTTCTTACTGCAACCAAGTGTAATGATGTTGACTTTGTCTTTTTGGAGTGTTTTTGCCTTCATGGAAGGGCAAAATTAAGGATTTGAGCATGAATTTGTGGTATCCCCGTATTAATTGTATGATAGGATTAAGGCAATATCTCTTCACAGTCTAGTTATTAGATAGCTTTCAGAAATGAGTTTTTAATTAAAATAGTTACCTTTATATAAGATTTTGCTAATTTATGCCCCCAGCACTTAGATTAAACAATGTCTATTATCAAATAGCAACTACTACATTCATTAACATTCATCAAACTTACCTTTTATGAAAAGGTTGTACATGCTCACTTTATGTGTGCTATTTATTGGTAAAATAATGGCCAACAATATCTCTATCCAAAAAGTAGCGATTGTTGATACAAACCGAACTGCTAAAACAGTTAACATACGTTTTAATATTTCATGGGAAAACTCCTGGCGAGATAATGTTAACTGGGATGCGGCATGGATTTTTATTAAATTCCGTCAACCCAAAGACAGCATTTGGCGATATAGACACTTAACAATGTCGGCAACTGGAAACAATACTGGTTCAGGAAATACTTCCATGAAATTTGCCATTCCTGATGATAAAAAAGGTGCATTTTATTATAGACAATCCAATGGTGCTGGCAATATAAAAATGGACAGTGTTAAATTGTTTTGGAACTATGGAGCTGATAGCGTTTCTGTTATTGACAGTGTAGAAGTAAAAGTATTTGCAACAGAAATGGTATATGTTCCTGGCGGTAACTTTTCATTAGGAGATGGGAATGGAAAAGAAAGAAGCAGCAGCTCTTTTCAACTGAAAAATGCGCCAAATAATTTTGTAACCATTACCGACAAATGGTCTCCATTGGTAAATACTTTTAATTGCACCACTTGTGGAGGAAATGATGATGCAATACTTATTAATAGTGGCATTAGAATATCAGGATTAAATGGATTAGATGTTAATGATGATAGAATAGCCGACTTCCCAGATTTTCCAACGGGTTATCGATCTTTCTATTCGATGAAATACCCTGTTACACAAGGGCAGTATGCAGATATGTTGAATACACTTTCATTAAGAGACTCATCAATATCTTCTTTCAATAATTATGTAGATACTACCAGACTTAAAAAAGTAAATACCAATTATAAAAGGGCTTTACAAAACCTTGATCCAAATTTTAGTTGGGTTCCAATAGATTTACAAAGACACACAATAGCATTGGATTCAGTGGAAGTGAAATACACAGTAACCCGCCCTGACAGGGCATTGGGAAGGGGATTCAATCAACATTATGAGGCATTTTCAGATTGGGCAGGAATGAGACCAATGAGTGAGTTAGAATATGAAAAAGCTGCAAGAGGCCCACTTCCTCCTATGTATAAAGCTTTTCGGAATAACAATAATTTTAACATGTCAGATACTATAAGCAATTGGTCTGGCTTTGATTGGGCCTGGGGGAACGACTCCACATTTACTAGATTACAGAATAATGTAAAACTCACCTACAGTGGAATTGAGAATGGCACTGAATTTTTTACTGATTATTCTATATTTAAAAGATATACCAACCCAGCTATGAATTTTGCTGGCCCGGGCAACGGCAGTGCAATTCAGGGAGGTGATGGAGGCTCAGGACCATACAGAGTAGGAATATTTGCAACAGATACGTCTTCGCGTATATCTTCTGGTGCAACCTATTATGGAATTATGGACTTCAGTAAAAATATAGGTCAATATGTTATCAATGTGGGCAGTTCCAATGGAAGAACTTTTTCGTACAAAAAGAATGGAGATGGTTATCTAAATGCTTTTGGAAATTCGGATGCTGGAGAATTCTTTACCCAAACTAATATGGGAATGACTGGCGGAAACTATTCTATGAGGCAAAATGCCATTTCTGAAAGATATACTTATGGAAACTTTACAGGCTTTAGATCTGTTCGTTCAGCCCCTTCTGATAATTAATCCGGCAAAAGAAGTTTGAAAAAAATACTTTACATATTAATCTTTGTTGGTATTGCGATTGGTTCATTTTCGCAAACCATTCAGTTGCGAAAACCAACTAATGGAGATGTATGGCCAGCATTTTCTAAACAAAGAATTGAATGGACAAGTTCTAATATTGATAATATTAGAATAGAGTCTTCTTTAGATTCAGGCAGAACCTGGACCATAGTTGTATCTAGTTATCCGGCACCAGCGCAATTTTATGAATGGGAAGTTGCTAATAAAATCTCTGATAGTTGCTTTTTTAGAATTGCAGATGTTACAGATCTAACCAAATCAAGTTCAAATTTTCCTGCCAATCCTTTTAAAATTCCTAAACCGGCAATCACAATAGACCCACTTGGCAATACAGCCATTCAGGGAACAATATTGCCCATCACTTGGATTGCCAGTGGCATAAGACAGGTAAATATTTTTGCCAGCTTTAATAACAAACAAAGTTTTAGAAAAATTGCAGATACAATTGTTGCAAATAACGCATACTACAATTGGCTAATACCCGATTCAATTTCAAGTCAATGCTTTATTTCAATACAAGATGCTATTACTGGTTTGTATTCGGATACATCCAAAATTGCTTTCGCCATAAGCGCTCTGCCAAATATCAATACTACAAAATTTAAAGGTGGATTCTTTGACGGTCATAGCTCTGCCAACAATCAACCATTAACACTTAATCTACTGTCTTTAAACAATGGCGATTCACTATACGGCAGCTCTAATCAAACCATTTCCTGGCGTTCTCAAAATGTAGAAAGAATAAATATTTTTTATTCGCCCAACAATGGTACAACATGGCAATTGATTGCAGAAAAAATACCTTCTTATGCTGGCAATTTCGCTTGGAAAGCCAACAGCAATCCAACCAATCTTGGGAGAATCAAAATTGTTAACGCATTAGATACTTTTCCCTCGTCTATTAGTGCTAAACCATTTATCATTAGAAAAAAGGAATTAAAATTTAATCAGCCAGACTCAACCACCATTGCCTATAAAAATACTGTATTGCCGATCAGTTGGACAAGTGGCGGTGTAAACAATATCAAAATAAAAATCTTATACAATAATAAGGATAGCTCGATTATAGATTCTATACCTGCACAAAATGAAGCGTTTAATTGGATCATTAATCAGGCAATACCAGACACCATAAAAATGGTTTTACAAGATTTATCAGACCCTTCTGTTGCCGACACCACCAAACAAATTGTTTTAAAACAACTTGTTGTTGGAAATAATGTAAAATATAAAGGTGGGGCTTTTGATGGGCACGCATCTAAAACAAACGCTAGAGGTGTTCTACAACTTTTAAGCCCTAATGGAAATGAGCAGGTATCTGTTTTGAATAATTTCGTTATAAAATGGCGAAGCAACAATATAGACCGCATAAAAATTGAATATTCTTTAGACAGTGGAAAAAATTGGACCCTCATTTCTGGAGATTTTTCTGCTACTTCAAATAATTATAATTGGAAAACACCAAAAACTCCTACTCAAAAAGGCCTAATAAAAATCTCAGACGCTTCGGATAATTCATTGAATGATATTAGCGATCTCACGTTTACGCTTCTACCAAAAAAAATATCGAATACAACAGATTCAACTAACTGGACAAGAGGAACTGCGAAGAGCATAGAATGGTTGGCTTTAGGTATTGATTCTATTCGTGTTTCCTTAAAGACACGAATAGATCAAACATGGAAAATTTTAGTTGATTCATTGCCAGCCAAACATGAACTATACAACTGGGTTTTACCGTCTGATTTAGCAGATAGCATATGGATTAAAATAGAAGATATTAGTGATTCCAGTGTTCATGAAATAAAAAGTTATTTCAAAAAAACCAATAGCCTTGCTGAGCATACAGCTTCTAAATTCAAAGGAGGAAAATTTGATGGGCATACTCAAAGAAGCAATATCAATAAGATCATTATTAACCGCCCCCTAGCAAATGAAGTATTGGTCGGAGGCTCAAAATATAGTATTACATGGTCTAGTGTAAATCTTGAAGACTCCGTATGGATTCAATATTCAATAGATAGCGGAAAAACTTGGGCTTCTATTACTAGAACAATAGCCACATCAGGTACATACGAGTGGACCGTTCCTAATTTTTTCCCAACTTCTTCATCGTCTGATATTGGTGTAGGTATTATTAGTAGCAATTCAATTAACGCATTAAACTTTAATAGGGCAGTTCCAGATACGGATCTATCTCAAAAAATCGTGAGCGAAGTGGTTATGAATCAAAATTCAACCAATTCAGATATCAATTCTTCGAATTGCTTAATTAGAGTTTTAGATATTCTATCAGGCAATTTACTTGTTGGAAAAACTTCAAATACTTTTACTATCATCGGATCCCGTTCTAAATTAAAAGATTCCATTAATTTCTCTACACTTACTGATGTTGAGTTAACGCAAGCAAATCTGCCTCTAAATGCAAGTGCAAAATCAAATAGGCCAATCAATTTTTTAATCGCAAAAGGATCCAATAAAGCAACAATTTCTGCCAATCAATTAATTGTATCTAAACCTGGCAAAATAATCATTGGAGCATTTGTAAATAACGACCCATCTTATTTACCAACAGATACTATTTATCAAACAATTTGTGTTAATCCTTCAAAACCATCTATATCATTCAACGGAAAATTAGCATTGTGTGCTAATGATACAATCATTGTTTCAGGACCATCCTCATTTAGTCAGTACCTTTGGTCTAACTCGGATACTTCCAAGAATATTAAAGTCAGTGCTGCATTATCAGTTTCTTTAAAAGTAGGAGAAGAAGGATGCTTTAGTATTTCTTCCGACACAATACAATTTACCCAAACAAATATTAATGCAATAATTACCGGTTCTGCACCAAGCAGCCTTTGCAAGGGCGATTCGGTAATTCTTAAAAGTAATGCAAGTGCTGGGAATCAATGGTTCAAAGATGGCAATGCTATTAATGGAGCAACTGGACCCTCTTTTATAGCAACAACAGCCGGCGCTTATGCATTAAAAATCACCAATGCCAACGGTTGTTCAAGTGCATTGTCTTCAACTGTAAATCTTGTTGTAAATGAGGCTCCTACCTCTCCCACTATTCTTGCAGAAGGCAAAGACACCTCGATATCTGCAGGTTGGAGAAGACTTCCGCTAAGTTTCTGTGCAGGAGGCAGTGTTGCACTTAGTTCAACTGCAAGCAATGGGAATCAATGGTTCAAAGATGGCAATGCTATTAATGGA
>CANGTR010000003.1 GCA_947456855.1 Sphingobacteriia bacterium
AAACCTATGGTATTTGTAGAGTAACAGGAAGGTTAATCGACAAAGCTCGTTTGCGTGCTGTTCCTCATGCAACACTTAGTTTAGAAGCTAAATTAGGTTTGGTAAAGCCTTCTTCTGAATAAATAGTTCTTATATATTCAAAGCTTGATACAAACGTCAACTGCTTTAAAATTGCTGAATTCTTCTCGCTTCGCGATGTCGAATTCAAAGCGCGCAATTTTAAAAAGGTTTCCTTTTTGTATCAAGCTTTTTTAATTACTTCACTTCCTGCATATCTACTAGCTTTTTGTAAATCCCTCCTTTAGCTAATAAACTATCGTGGGTTCCTCTTTCTGCGATCTCACCTTTTTGTAAAACTATTATTTCATTGGCATGTCTGATGGTAGACAATCGATGTGCAATAACAATGGATGTTCTGTTTTGCATCATATTATTAATGGCGTCTTGTACCAATCTTTCACTTTCGGTATCAAGTGATGAAGTTGCTTCATCTAAAATAAGGATGGGAGGATTTTTTAATACAGCTCTTGCAATAGTAACTCTTTGCCTTTCGCCACCACTCAATTTACTTCCTCTATCCCCAATATTCGTATCAAAACCATCTTCTTTTTTACGAATAAAATCCAAAGCATTGGCCACTTTAGCTGCATGCTCAATGGATTCTATAGAAGCTAATTCTGTACCTAAAGAAATATTATTGGCAATGGTATCATTGAATAGTATGGGCTCTTGTGTAACGATACCCATTAAATTTCTAATGCTATTTAATGAAAATGATTTGATGTTATTTCCATCAATCAAAATCTCACCACTGCTTACATCGTGAAATCGAGGAATTAAATCGGCTAAGCTGCTTTTGCCAGCACCCGAAGATCCAACCAGGGCAATGGTTTTGCCTTTTTCAATTACCAGATTGATATTTTTTAAAATGGGCACATCGTCATAAGAAAATGAAACGTTTTTAAATTCTATTTTATCCTTGAACTCGGCAATCGTTGCGGCATTTGGTAAATCATTAACAGTTAATGGTGCTTGTAAAATTTCTTCAATTCTTTTGATTGCAGCACTGCCTCTTTGAGAGTTATAAAATGCTGTTGACAATGATTTTGCTGGGTTTATAATTTGGGTGAATATTAAGATATAACTAATAAAACTATCACCTTCTAATCCGGCTTGGTTGCCTAAAACCAATCTGCCTCCAAACCATAAAATACAACTCAATACCATTACACCCATGAATTCCGACATTGGGGAAGCCAAGTCTCTTCTAAAATTCATTTTATTGCGAATATGATTTAAATTATTATTGGTGTTGAAGAAGCGATTTCTTAAAATGGTTTCTGCATTAAAAGCCTTGATAACTCTTAATCCACCTAATGTTTCATCCAAAATAGACATTAAACTCCCCAATTCTTCTGCAGAAGCTGTGGATTGTTTTTTCAATGATCTACTTAACCTGCCAATTAAAAATCCAGTAACTGGCAATAAAACCAACAAGAACAATGATAAGAGAGGGCTGATATACACTAGTACTCCTAAAATGATCAAAATATTCAAAGGATCTCTGATCAATCCTTCTAAAGTACTCATTACGCTCCATTCGATCTCGTTGGCATCATTGCTCATCCGGCTAATGATATCACCCTTTTTTTGTTCGGTAAAAAAACCAATGGGCAGTTCTAAAATCTTAGCATACAAATCAGACCTTAATTTGGTCATTACATAATTTCGCATTGGCGCCAGAACCCTATAAGACAAATAAGTAAACATATTTTTAAAAAATATGGAAACGATGATAATGATACAAACAGTTCCTAAGGCATAAATGGCACCTTCTCGTGCAATTAATTCATTATAGTAATATTTGAAATAATCTATCAAGTTTTTCAATCCTTCAACCGAAAAGCTCATTTCAGGTTTAACTACTTCCTCTTTTTTATCGGTAAAGAGTAGTTTCAGAATAGGAGATAGCATGGCCAATGAAACCAAAGAAAATAAAATAGAAAGTAGGTTGAAAACAACGTATAATGCGATGTTTCGCTTCTGGTTGCTTAGGTAAAATAGGATTCGTTCAAATCGCTTCATACAGGAATAAATGGTAAAACACCACAAAGTAACTAATTTTACACCCAATAAACAGTAGAATATGGAGGAAGGTAAACGTCAAAGACAAATTGCAGGTGCATTGCAGGAACAATTTAGCGAGATATTTCGTAGGCTTAATCTATCTATGATAGATGGTGGGATGGTGTCTATATCTAGTGTAAAGGTTACACCAGACCTTTTAGAGGCCCGGGTATACATCAGTTTGTTTCAAGTAAAAAATGCATCTAATGTGATGAAAATCATCGAATCCAGGGCCTGGGAAATTAAAAAGGAGCTGGCTGATAAAATGAAGCACCAATTAAGGAGAATTCCTGTGATTCATTTTTACAATGATGATACGTTGGATTATGTTTTTAAAATGGAGCAAGTATTTAAAGAAATTAATGAGGGCGGAACAAGTTCTAATGAAAACAAAAATGAATAAACTTAATACAATGTAAAGTGTATCTCATAATTCATATCTTATAATTCATATCTCATAATTCATAATTCTTCATTTGAACCTGCTTTTCGCCTGGCGCTATTTTAGATCAAAAAAATCAACCAATGCAATTAATATTATTGCTTGGATAGCTGTTACTGCCATTGCTGTAGGAACAGCTGCGCTTGTTATTATTTTAAGTGTATTTAATGGGTTTGAAGATTTGGTAAAAGGATTGTACGGCGATTTTTATGCTTCGGTAAAGGTTGTGCCTGCACAAGCAAAAACCTTTCATATTTCTGCCGATCAGCTCAATCAATTAAAGGCGATAAAACAAATCAAAGCAACAAGTTTTATTGCCGAAGAGAAAGCATTGTTAATGGGAAATTATCAAGCCATTGTAACAGTTAAAGGTGTTGAGGATAATTACAATAATATCAATAATATATCAAAATATGTAAAACGTGGAAGCTTTGAACTTGGAGACAAGGAAAACCCTGGAATTATTATGGGTGCTGGCATAGAGAATGCCGCAGGAGTGGATATAGAGCGAGGTTTAACGCCCACTATTTTATACATGCCCAATCAAAATGCAGCTAATTTGAGTGCTACGGATGGCTTAAATTCTTATGTTGTTAAACCAACCGGAACATTTGTTATTCAACAGGATTTTGACAATAAATATGCATTTACGAATTTGGCTTTTTTAAAGTACATGTTGAATATGTCGGAGGATGAATATAGTGCAATAGAAATAAAAACAAATGGACAAGATGAACTGGTAAAAAGGGATCTACAAAAATTATTAGGGAGTGGATATAAAGTGCAAACTCGATATGAACAAAACCAATCTTTGTATGCAGTTATGCAAATGGAGAAATGGGTAATTTATGCAATATTGTCTTTGATTTTAGTTGTAGCTGCATTCAATATGATAGGTGCTTTAACCATGTTGGTTTTAGAGAAACAAAAAGACATTGCAGTATTAAAAGCAATGGGGGCAGATGATGGTAGAATTCGAAGTATTTTTTTACTAGAAGGATTGTTATTGGCTGGAATAGGAACAGGATTAGGATTGTTTATTGCAACTTGCATTTGTTGGTTGCAAATAAAATACCATTTAATCAAATTGGGGGGATCAACTTTTATTATAGATTACTATCCTGTAAAAACAGCCATCTCCGATTATTTATTGGTATTTTTAACAGTGAGTGGTATTGCTTTTTCAGCAGCATGGTTCACTTCCAGAAAATCGAGTAAAGCCTCTTACTCCCTCAGAACCTAATATCTCTTATCTTGTATCTCTAATCTCTAATCTCTAATCTCTTATCTTGTATCTCTTATCTCTTATCTCCTAATAGTCTCCCAGAGTTTCTGGCAACTGCGCCAAAGCTTTAGCTAGCTGATCATCATTGGGGGCAATTCCATGCCATTCATGGCTGCCTTCCATAAAATCAACGCCCTTGCCCATTTCTGTTGTCATCAATATGCAAATAGGTTTTCCTTGACCTGTCATTGACTTTGCTTTATCTAAAACAGAAACAACATCATCCATATCGTTGCCATTCATGTCTAAAACAGTCCAGTTGAATGCTTCAAATTTGGTTTTCAAGTTATCTAAATTCAAAACTTTATTGGTTGGCCCATCAATTTGTTGACCATTAACGTCAATTGTAATAATCAGGTTATCTACTTTATTATGAGGCGCAAATAAAATGGCTTCCCAATTTTGTCCTTCTTGTAATTCACCATCACCATGCAATGAAAATACCAAGTGCGGATCGTTATTCAGTTTTTTTGTTAATGCAGCGCCAATTGCAACACTCATACCTTGTCCTAATGATCCACTAGCAATTCTTACACCAGGAAGGTGTTCATGAGTAGTTGGATGACCTTGTAAACGGGTATTGATTTTTCTGAAACTCGCTAATTCTTTAACATCAAAATAGCCAGAACGGGCTAAAACAGAGTAGAATACAGGCGAAATATGACCATTCGATAAAAAGAACAGGTCTTCATTTACTCCATCCATTTTAAAATCTGTATGATGAGTCATTGAATGAAAATACAAAGCAGTTAAGAAATCGGCGCAGCCTAAAGAGCCTCCAGGGTGTCCACTTTGAACGGCATGCACCATTCTTACTATATCTCTTCTTACCTGACTGGTTATTTTTTTCAACTCATCAATACTTGCCATATAAAAGGTTTTTTTTGGATTGAGCAGCGAAGATAAAACCAATTGCACCATTATAAGAAGTAAAATACTAAAATCTTGGTATGGCAGATGAAAAAAGGATTAACTATGTTCGTAAATTGCTGATTCAATAACAATTTACCAATGCTTAGTACCAATCCTTCCTTCTGATTATCCAGGTATCAAACATTATTCTCTAACTGTAGTTTTTATAGGTGTTCGCCTTTTTCTTCTGATCTCAACCTTATCTCAATCTTATCTTTCATAGATGGTTATACGGAGTAAAGACGCATGTAGTGGAAATGCCTCAGCCGTTTTAAAGCAAATAGTTCTCCCTAAGTAAAAGCATGAGATAAAGTATAATTTGAAATGATTCTGTAGATTTGCGCTAATTTAAAAAGCTA
Source organism: Sphingobacteriia bacterium (assembly GCA_947456855.1). Classification (GTDB taxonomy): domain Bacteria; phylum Bacteroidota; class Bacteroidia; order Chitinophagales; family Chitinophagaceae; genus Sediminibacterium. The sequence goes on from CANGTR010000003.1 coordinate 5,126, forward strand.
TTATGACGGAAGACATTGATTTGATATTATCAGATTTAACCGAAACTATGCAGAAAGGGATTCAGCATTTAGAAGCTGAATTGGTTAAAATCCGTGCTGGGAAAGCTAATCCAGCTATGTTAGACGGATTAAATGTAGATTATTATGGTGCACCTACTGCGATCAATCAGGTTGCGAATATTCAGGTATTGGATGCTAGAACTATTAGTATTCAGCCATGGGAAAAAAACATGTTACAAGCCATTGAGAAATCGATCATGGCTGCAAATATTGGGGTAACACCTCAAAACGATGGTGTTCAAATCAGGTTATTTATGCCCCCTCTAACAGAAGAAAGAAGAAAAGAATTGGTAAAAAAAGCCAGTGCAGAAGGAGAGCATTCTAAGGTTGCTCTTCGAAATGTAAGAAGGGATGCAATAGAACAAGTAAAAAAATTACAAAAAGACGGGTTGAGTGAAGATGCAGCTAAAGATGCTGAAAAAAACATTCAGGAAACCACCGATAAATTTATTCTTCTGGTAGAAAAACATTTGGCTGCCAAAGAAAAAGAGATGATGGTTATTTAGTTTTTTTATTAACTAAGTAAACTCCAACTAAAATAATAGAAAGGCATACTACCTGTTGAATATTTACATGTTCTCCGCCCCATATGCCCCAGCCGATGGCTACAAATGGGATTCCATAAGTAACTGTAGATGCAAATAAAGCACCAGCACGTTTTACCAGCATGTAAAAAAGAATGGAGGCAATGGCTGTTCCAAATACACCCAATGTAGCAGAAGCTAATGTAGACTGTATATAGTTATGCTCAGAAAGGGGTAAAGCAAAAAATCCGGTGAATTGAAGTATCAACCCGCAAGGGATGATTAAGAAAATAAATGCCATAGAAGCAATTTCTAATGAACCTATTCCTTGCATATTCTTTCCTACCATATTTACATTGATCCCATAGAATAGGGTGGCCAATAATACAAGGAATGCGTAACTTATATATTGAACTGTAATATTTGCTCCAGCAGCAACCAATAAGGTTAAACCTATAAAACCAATGATGATACCTACAACTTGATTCATTTTTACCTTAAGTTGAAAAAAACCAATACCGGTAACTATAACAAATAGAGGGGTTAATGCATTTAAAATACCCGCCAATGCACTGTCTATTTTAGTTTCTGCAATACAAAATAAATAGGCAGGAAAAAAACTGCCCAATAAGCCAGAAAGCACCACCAAAGCTCTTTTTTGGGATGGAATATGTTTAAATGCTTTGATGGCGAAAGGCAATAGAATGATTCCCGCACTCATAATTCTTATTGAAGCCACTTGATAAGGGCTCAACACATTCATGCCCCCTTTCATTAAAATAAAAGAACTGCCCCAGATTAAGCAAAGTGCAATAAAAATTAGCCAATTAATGATTTTCTTTCCCAACGTAATTATTTGTTCAAAGATGCAATTTTATGTTGCATTATGAAGATTTAAAAAAATTCATTATTTTTATTCCCATTATTAAAACAATTTAGATATGGGAATGTTGAAAGAATTCAAAGAGTTTGCCGTAAGAGGCAATTTAGTAGATACAGCAGTTGCATTTGTTATGGGTGTTTCTTTTGGTAAAATTGTTACTTCTTTTGTGGATGGAATGGTTATGCCATTGGTAGGAATGCTAACAGGCGGGGTAGATTTCAATGATAAAAAATTTGTATTAAAATCTGCAGTAGATGTTGTAAAAGACGCAGCAGGAGTGGTTCTGACTCCAGCAGTTCCAGAAGTTTCCGTGAAGTATGGCACATTTATTACCAATCTATTTGATTTTATAGTAGTTGCCTTTGCGGTGTTTATGGTAATCAAAGGAATTAATAAGATCAAAAAAGAAACAGTAGCAGACTCAGCAGCCGAACCAGCTGGCCCCTCTAGTACAGATGCTTTATTGATGGAAATAAGAGACTCTTTAAAGAAGTAGCACCTTTTGGTGGATAACTATTTAGTAAAACAGGCTTTTTTAAAGCCTGTTTATGTTTCTTTGTATCAATCAATGCAATTGAAGTGAGTGCAGTTAATTATCAGATTAAGTTAGATCAGTTTGAAGGACCTTTCGACCTATTGTTGTTTTTTATCGAAAGAGATGAATTGGATATTTATAATATCCCCATTACCAAAATCATCAATGATTTCCTAGACTTTATTCATAGTTCGGAGAAATTGAATATTGAATTAAGCAGTGAGTTTATTCTATTCATTTCAACCTTAATGAGAATTAAGGCTAGATTGTTGTTGCCTCGAAAAGAAATTGATGCTTCCGGTAATGAAATAGACCCTCGTCAAGAATTAATTGATAAAATTTTAGAATACAAACGTTTTAAAGAAGCGGCAGTTCAAATGGCTGAAATGGAAGCTATGAGAATGCTGATGGTAAAACGTGGAAATCTTCAAAAAGAAATTGCAGCAATAGGAGAGGAAGCTTCTGAAGGAACTGAGATCCAAAATATTACTTTATTCAAATTGATGAAATCTTTTGAAAAGGTAATGCAACGTGTACATGACAGACAAAACAAACCTGTACACACTGTTGTTCGTTACAACTATACTATGGAAGGAAGCCGAGATTATATGCTCGATTTTGTGGCGAAAGAAAAAACGGTAGCTTTCGAAAAAGTATTTGAAATATGCGAAGATCGCATCCATGCAATATTCTTATTCTTATCTATACTCGAATTATCTCAACAAAAATTCATGAAATTATTGGTTGGCCAGGGCATGAATAATTTTATTGTTGAATGGAACGACAATCGTGCAGCTGATATAGCGGAGGAAGGATTGGCTGAGGAAGAGATATGAGATAAAAGATAGGAGATATAAGATATGAGATATAAGATATAAGATATAAGATATAAGATAGGAGATATAAGATAGGAGATATAAGATATTAATGAACACTTAAAATGTATCTCTTAATTCATATCTCTTAACTCATATCTCATAATTAATATCTCATAATTCATATCTCATAATTCAGATCTCTTCATACTTAATTCTTAACGAAAACTTTCTCGCTCATTAACAACCTTACAGCATCAGCAATACCTTGTGCATCGTAAGCACATTCGCGGTGTAATTCTTTAGGAGTACCGTGTTCAACTAAACGATCCGGAATTCCTAAAATGCTTACTTCAGCTTGATAATTATTGGCGTTCATGAATTCTAAAACTGCAGAACCAAATCCACCCACAACAGTTCCGTCTTCAACAGTAACTATTTTTTGGTAGTTGCTGAAAACTTCGTGTAATAAGTCTTCATCAATTGGTTTCACAAAACGAAGATCATAATGTGCTGGATCAATTCCTTCAGTTCTTAGTTGACGTATAGCTGCTTGGGCAAAATTGCCCGGATGACCAAAACTTAAAATAGCAATTTCTTTTCCATCTTTTAATTTCCGGCCTTTACCAATGGTGATTGCTTCGAATGGTGTTTTCCATTCTGTCATAACACCTTCTCCTCTTGGGTAACGAATTACAAAAGGATATTTATTGCTATCCAATTGTGCAGTGTACATTAAATTGCGCAACTCTTTTTCATTCATTGGAGCACTCACAACCATATGTGGTATACAACGCATATATGGAATATCATAACATCCATGATGAGTAGGTCCATCTTCTCCAACCAATCCTGCTCTGTCTAAACAAAACACCACAGGTAATTTTTGTATAGCTACATCATGCACTACTTGATCGTATGCACGTTGCATGAACGATGAATAAATATTACAAAACACCCTCAATCCTTGAGTGGCCATTCCTGCACTAACAGTAACTGCATGTTGCTCACAGATACCCACATCAAAAGCGCGATGTGGCATTTTCTCCATCATGAATTTTAGTGAAGATCCGCTCGGCATGGCTGGTGTAACCCCCATTATTTTATCATTCATTTCAGCCAACTCAATCATGGTATGACCAAATACATCTTGGTACTTGGGTGGTTGAGGAGCGTCTATTTTTTTCTTGAATATTTCACCAGTTACTTTATCGAATAATCCAGGAGCATGCCATTTAGTTTGGTCTTTCTCCGCTAACGCATAACCCTTGCCTTTTACCGTAACAATATGCAGGATTTTAGGACCTGGCATTTCTTTTAAATCTTTTAATGTATCAACCAGATTAGAAATATTGTGCCCATCAATCGGTCCAAAATAACGAAGGTTCAATGCCTCAAATAAATTGCTGCTTTTGCTCACAACCCCTTTGATGCTGGCTTCTAGCTTGCTGGCCATTTCTCTAGAGAAATTTTTTCCAATAGGTAATTTACCCATTAAGTTCCAAACTTCATCCCTTACCTTATTGTAAGTTGGAGAAGTAGAAATGTCGGTTAAATATTCTTTTAGTGCACCAACATTTGGGTCGATGCTCATGCAATTGTCATTTAATATAATCAACACATCGCTGTCTGCAACTCCTGCATGATTCATTGCTTCAAAAGCCATACCAGCGGTCATAGATCCATCACCAATAACCGCAACAGATTTTCTGTTTTCGCCTCTGTATTTGGCAGCCATCGCCATTCCCAAAGCAGCAGATATAGATGTAGAAGAGTGCCCCACACCAAAAGTATCGTATTCGCTCTCTGATCTTTTTGGGAAACCACTTAGCCCATTGTATTTACGGTTGGTGGCAAAATTGTCTCTTCTTCCGGTTAAAATTTTATGTCCATATGCTTGGTGACCCACATCCCATACCAATTGGTCGTATGGGGTATTGTAAACATAGTGAAGCGCTACGCTCAATTCAACCACTCCTAAACTTGCAGCAAAATGCCCTCCCTGAACACTTACTATGTCAATAATATATTGCCTAAGTTCATCGCATACCTGGTGGAGTTGTTCTCTACCTAATTTTTTTAAATCCGAAGGGTTGTTGATGTTTTTTAACAATGGTCCTGGAATGAACTCCATGCATGTATATTTTATGGGTAAAAGTACGAAATTGGGCCCAAAAACCACCCAATAAGGTCTAAAACAGCCAAATACACCGATGGTTCGGAATCTAGCTTAATATTTTTAGCCAATTAGCCCCAAAATTTGCCATTAGTCCTAAATTAGATATATGAGGGGGTATAGAATTTAACTTCGTTGTACATGAGAAACAAAAGAAAAGCAATTTTGTATTGGTATTGCCAGATTGGTGGTTGGATGATGTATGGGTTAACAATGGTATTTTTTGCCTTTGTTTTTGATAGTAGGATCAATGCTATTTTTTATCCTAAACTGCTGGTCATAATTACTACAGGCTTAATTTTTACCCATATCCTCAGAGAGTTAATTAAAGTGCTGCACTTGCGCCCCCCCGAACTATCTAAGAAATGGTTCTTATTTACCGTTATTCTTTTATCCATTTTAGTTCTATTTAATCTAACCAATAGTGCATTGGCAGAGTGGCTTGGATTATTTAATCCTAAAACAAAGGTTTCGGTAGAAAAGCGGTTTTTGGTTAATTTGGTTTCCGACTCACCATTGATATTGGTTTGGGTATCCATTTATTATTTATGGCACTATATAGAATTGGGAACTAAAATTGAAATTCAAAAAGTAAAATTAGAGAGCTTGGTTAAAGAACTAGAATTAAATACCATCAAATCTCATATTAATCCGCATTTTATTTTTAATGCATTAAACAGCATTCGTGCATTGGTAGATGAAAATCCTGAAAGAGCAAGAACTGCAATCACTGAGTTGAGTAATATTTTAAGAAGCAGTATGCAATCCGAAAAGCTTGCTACTGTGCCATTTGAAAAAGAACTGAATATTGTTAAAGATTATTTAGCTTTAGAACATATACGTTTTGAAGATCGATTAATGGTTGAATTTGATATTGATGAGGATACCCTTGATCAACCAATACCACCTATGATGTTGCAAACTTTAGTAGAGAACGCCATCAAGCATGGCGTTGGTAAACAAAAGCAAGGAGGATTGGTAAAAATAATTTCTGATTTTAGAGACAATCATCATGAAGTGATTGTACAAAATACCGGATCTTTTACAAAAGAAGGGATATCTGATGGATTTGGAATAAGCAGTACACACGACAGACTTAAATTATTGTTCGGCAAAAAAGCTCATTTTTCTATTAGCAATAAAGGCAATGACTTAGTGGAAGCAGTAATTGTTATGCCTATTCATGAGTTTTCAACTTTAGTTAAAAATTAAAATCATATGGCTATCAAAGCAATTATTATTGATGATGAACGCTTGGCTCGTAACGAACTAAAAAAATTGTTACAGGATCATGGCGATATAGAAGTGATTGAGGAAGCTGCCAATGTAGATGAAGGGATTGAAAAAATCGAATCCTTAAATCCAGACTTGATTTTTCTAGATATACAAATGCCTGGTAAAACTGGATTTGATTTATTGGCTGAAGTAGAGAAAGCACCTAAAGTAATATTCACTACAGCGTATGACGAATATGCAATAAAAGCGTTTGAAGTAAATGCGATGGACTATTTGCTTAAGCCAATTGAGCCCAAGCGTTTAACAGATGCTATACAGAAATTGCAAGCAGAAATGTTTAAAGAACATGTAGGTTTAAATGGCGCTAACAGAGGTCCATTAACCGAATATGATCAGGTTTTTGTGAAAGATGGAGAGCGTTGTTGGTTTGTAAAATTAGGGGAAATCAGGTTGTTTGAAAGTGTTGGAAACTACGCCAAAGTATTTTTTGGTACCAATAAGCCGCTTATTTTAAAATCATTGAATGCACTGGAAGAAAGATTAGATGACAGAATGTTTTTTAGGGCAAATAGAAAGCATATCATTAATCTAAGGTGGATTGAAAAAATTGAACCTTATTTCAATGGCGGATTAATTCTTGATTTAAAAGGAGGAGAAAAAATTGAAGTAAGTCGTCGTCAGACAGTTAAGTTCAAAGAGATGATGAGCCTTTAGGAGATAGGAGATAAGAGATATAAGATAAAAGATAAGAGATAAAAGAGAAGAGATAAAAGATAAGAGAAGAAGTAGTTAGAATTATTAATAAAGTTTTATGAGAAAAATAGTTGGTTTAATTACGGTGTTGTTTTGCGCGAGTATAGTTACTGCACAAAATATTGATATTATTATCAATGCTGCAGAAGTTGAGCGGATTGAAAAAACATTGTCTGCTGATGATATGCAAGGAAGAAGAACTTTTACACCTGGCATAGATAAAGCAGCTGCATTTATTGCCGAAGAATTTAAAAAAGCGGGTTTACAAACTTTTAAGCAAAATGGCAACTACTTGCAATCATTTAATATGGTGAAAGCAAAATTTTTAACTGCTTCTGCCAATTTTGACGGAAATGAAATCGATCCGAAAAATATTATAGCACTTACTTGTAAACCTGATTTATTAATCAACGAACAGTCTGGCTATGAATTAGTAAGAATAACAAAAGCAGATAATTTTAACACCGAAGCCAGAAAATACAGCAGCATGACGAAAAACTATATTGTTTTGGTAGACAGTAGTTATGCGGCTAATTTCAGCAGATTAATTAGGCTGAAATCGAATATGTTTGAATCCAACAATTCAGTTGTTTTTATTTTATCTCAACAAATCCCCAACAAATTTACCATTCAAGCTAAACATGAAATTTCAACACAACCATTGAGTAATGTTGTTGGAATTATACCTGGCAAATCTTTGGCAAATGAATATGTAATATTCTCTGGTCATTACGATCATTTGGGTATTGACAGCAAAAGAGCTGTTAACAATGACTCTATTTATAATGGAGCCAATGATGATGCAGCAGGAACCACTGCAGTTATGCTATTGGCCAATTATTATAGAATAATGAATAACAATGAGCGCACGTTGATTTTTGCAGCATTTACAGCTGAAGAAGTGGGTGGTTTTGGAGCAACTCATTTTTCTAAACAGTTTAATCCTGCCGACGTTAAAGCCATGTTTAATATTGAAATGATTGGTACTGAAAGTAAGTGGGGTGCTAATAGTGCTTATATTACAGGATTCGACAAAACTGATATGGGGTCAATTCTGCAAAAAAATTTAGCAGGTACTTCTTTTAATTTCTATCCTGATCCATATCCTGATCAAAATTTATTTTATCGTTCAGACAACGCAACATTGGCAAGATTGGGCGTGCCTGCTCACACTATCTCTACTTCAAAAATGGATAGTGAACCCAATTACCATAAAGTTTCTGATGAAATCGGAACGCTGAATATTCCCAACATGACGCAAATCATTAAATCGATTGCTTTAAGTGCAAGGGGCATTGTAAGTGGAAAAGAAACACCTACTAGAGTAGATACGAGTGCATTGAAGTAAAAAAGCCGCCTCAATTAAAATTGAAACGGCTTTTATGTTATTTTGTATTTTACTAATATATTGTAAACTCTACTCTTCTATTCTTTTGACGTCCACTAGCGGTTTTATTGCTTTCAATTGGTTTAGATTCTCCAAACCCTTCTGATTCAATTTTGAAGCTATTAACACCTTTGTTGATCATATATTTTTTAACAGCATCGGCTCTGTTTTTAGATAAAGTCATATTGGCTGCATCACTGCCTATATTATCTGTATGACCAGCTAGTTTTAATTGGATGCCTTTTTGATTCATTAGGTCGGCAACTCTATTTAGATACAAAAAAGAACGCTCTCTAATGATTGCTTTGCCAAAATCAAATTCAAGATTTCGAACTGCTTCATCAACAATTTTCCGATCTTCTCCGGTAATTATATAAGTATTATTGCGTACAATGGTTGTATCTCTAGATGGAGGTGGAACAGGAAGTGTACAACCAGCGCCATCTACTTTTACATTTTTTGGCGTGTTGGCGCATTTGTCGAAGTAATCACTTACCCCATCTCCATCACTGTCCATTTTCATTTTATTCATTTGATCACGTAGGTCTGCTACTTCTGCCAAACGTTGATTGTATCTTTCTTCACTTACTGCCAGAACTAAATACCTCAAAGAGTTAGATGCATTGGAACAAAAAAATGATTTATTAAAATCTAAAATCAATTTGTACAACAATGGAGCAAAAGATAAGTGGGAGGCATTTAAGAAAGGTTTTAATCAAGAAGTTGATGATTTAGGTAAGTCAATATCAGCATTGGCTACAAAAAATTAAATACGCTATACCTTAGAAGCATGCAAGCCAATTTTATTGCTTTGCATGCTTTCTTTTTGTGCTTTTTACTATCTCATACCATATCACTGATACCAGTCCTAAACTAGCAGTGATTCCCAAATCATATAAAGAAAGTGCTTCAAACTGAAAGAAGTTTGCAAACATTGGGATGTACAGTAAACATGCTGTAATGAAAATGGTTATTGCTATTATAATGGTTACAAGGTTGTTTTTATATTTTAATGTAGTTATAATTGAGTAATAAAAAGAACGATTTACTAAGGTTAAAAATATGTTCGCAAATATTAATACAGTAAACACCATTGTTCTTGTGTGCGATTCAGCATATTGTTGAGAAACGCTATATTGATAGGCAACGATTGTTCCTACAGTAATGGCTAATCCTTGTATAATACTGGTAGTTAGTTCCTTCCAATTAAAAAAGGTACTACTAATTGGTCGTGGAACTTGAACCATTGTGTTTTTTTCCATCGGTTCATTCTCATAAATAATTGAACAGGTGGGACCCATTATTAATTCTAAGAATATGACATGTACTGGTGTGAAAATATTCGGATAGATCCAACCTAATGCAAGAGGTATAAATACAGTTAGCACTATTGGAATATGGATGGAAATAATGTATTGAATAGCCTTTTTTAGATTGGTATATATTTTTCTTCCAACGGCAACGGCATCCAACATTTTAGATAAATCATCTTCTGATAAAATAATCGATGCTGCTTGCTTTGCAATTTCTGTTCCTTTTGCCCCCATTGCAATACCAATATGTGCAGCTTTTAATGCGGGGCCATCATTTACACCGTCTCCCGTCATGGCAACAATTTCATTATTGGCTTTTAAAGCATTGATTATTTTTAGTTTCGCCTCCGGAAACATGCGGGTAAAAAGCATGGTTTCATTTACTTTGGCTCTAAGTTCATGTTCATTAAGTAGCATTAGTTCATCTCCAGATAAATGATGCTCCCATCCTTTAAAGCCAATTTGTTTTGCAATTGAAATAGAAGTAGCTGCATTGTCTCCAGTCACTATTTTTACCCCTATTCCTGCTTGATAAAAGCCTTTTAAAACTGATTGAATGTTTTCTTTTGGAGGGTCATAAAAAGCGATTAATCCTTTAAATTGAAAAGAGAAGTTTTGTTGTTCTTTTGGAAAATCATTGTTTTTGTATTCAGCAGTTGCAACCCCTAATATTCTGAATCCTTCTGCTGCTAATTGTTGAATGGCTTTTTCAATCTTCGCTTTTGAATTGGTATCCAATGTTGAAATTTGAATGAAGGCTTCTGGAGCCCCTTTTGCTGCAATGATTCTTTCTCCTGCAGTGTTTTCAAAAATATGTGTCATCATTGGAGGTTTTCCACTCAATGGATATTCATGAACCATTTTGAAATTGGGGCGTTCGTCTTTAGAAAAATGATCAATATAACTGTTGTGTAAGGCAATTTCCATAGGATCAAATGGAATTGGTTCGCTGGCCCACATGGCAAGTCTGATCGTATCTCCAGATTCATCATTTTTAAAATTCGTAGCATCAAATATAGAATCGGATTCAAAAACATATAGTTTAGCCAAACTCATTTTGTTTTCAGTAAGGGTGCCTGTTTTGTCGGTACAAATAACAGTAGCACTTCCTAAAGTTTCTACAGTTTTCATTTGTTTTACAACAATGCCCATTTTCATCAATCTCCAAGCGCCCAATGCCATGAATGTGGTAAATGCAACGGGGATTTCTTCGGGTAGAATACTCATTGCAAGGGTTAATGCTTTGAGCAAACTGTCGAGTATATTGTGGCTGTGGTAATAATTGATTGCCCAAACAATTAAAAACACAACAGTTCCAATACCAACCATCAATTTAACAAAGTGGTTAATTTGTAATTCTAATGGTGTTGGTTCTTCATCAATACTTTCTAAACTTTTTCCAATTTTTCCTAATTTGGTATTATTCCCTATTGCAGTCACTTCAATAATTGCCAATCCACTTCCAACGGTAGTGCCGCTATATACTTTATTGTCTTCTGCTGTTTGATCTTTATAAACACTTAAAGACTCTCCTGTAAGAATTGATTCATTCACAGAAAAATCATTGGAATGAATAATGGTTCCATCTGCAGAAATTGCAACGCCTTCTTCAATCATTAAACAATCTCCAATTACCAATTCTTCTGTATTGATTTCAACTATTAATCCATCTCTAATGACTTTGCAAGTTGGTTGTGTAAACTTTTTTAATTTTAATAATGCGTTTTTGCTGCGAGCGTCTTGGTAAAGGGATATGGCGGCAACAAGAATAATAGATACTGCTAGAAAAATTCCATCTCCTGTTTTTCCGCTGATAAAATAGATGATTGATGCAATCAATAATAGGCTTACCATTGGCTCTTTAGCCAAACTTTTGATTGCATCCAAAAAACCATGTTCTTTTTTGAAGGTCATCAGGTTTTGGCCATGTTCTTTCCTCGATTCAATTACCTGAGATGCCTTTAAACCGCTAATATTAAAATTTTCTACAGCCATTTTCGCGTTGTTACAATTAGGTTCCAGTTATTTGAAAATACACCAATAATCCAGCTGAAATACCCATGATTAAAAATGCAGCTACACCTAAAATATTTGATAGTATACTATTGGTAAATTTGCCCATTACTTTTTCGTTATTACTGATATGTAAAATAATGGCGATTAATACGGGAGCTGTTAATCCGTAAAGTATGGCTGTATAAATCAATGCTTTGATGGGAGAAATGCCAATATAATTTAAGGATAGGCCCAGTAGCAATGAAATAGCTATGATGATATAAAATCCTTTGGCTTCATGAAACTTTTTATCTAATCCCTGTTCCCATCCAAATGTTTCTGTAAAAATATAGGATAATGAACCACTTAATACTGGTATAGCTATTAAGCCAGTTCCAATTACACCAATTGCAAAAAGCAAGTAAGCTAAATTGCCTGCCAATGGTTTTAAAGCCATAGCTGCTTGTTCTACTGTATCAATTTGATGAACTCCTCCTTTAAAGAGTACAGTACCTGTTGTAAGAATAATAAAAAACATCACAATACCAGAGAATGTCATTCCAAAGTCTACATCTTGTTTCATTTCATGAATTATTTTTTTATTGACCACTATATGCTTTTGCTTGTTTTTCATTTCTTCTACTTCTACAGATGCTTGCCAAAAGAAAAGATAAGGCGAAATGGTAGTGCCTAAAATGCCCACTAAAATGGCTAAAAATGCCTTGTTGAAATGAATTGTAGGGATAAAAGTTGATGTGATTATTTCCTCAAAATCTTGTTTGTATAAAAACGGGACGATAAAATAGACCAACATTACAATGCACAAATATTTTAAGGTTGCAGCAATTTTTTGATAGGGTAAGTAGATGATTAAACCCAACAACAACAACGTAAAAAATACACTAAAAAAACCTGCATCAATCCTTGGAAATAATAAGTTGCCAACGGCGCCCATTCCGGCTATATCTGCTCCTATATTCATTACAATAGCCGGGAAACTAAAAATCAACATCAAATATAAAATAGGCCTTGGGTAATGTTTTTTTAGTGTCCCTGTTAATCCTTGTGAAGTAACCAACCCAATTCTTGCACACATTTGTTGAATGGCAGCCATAAGTGGAAATGCAACAATAGAAGTCCAAAGTGTAGAGAGCCCATATGCTGCTCCTGCTTGAGAATAAGTGGCAATTCCAGATGGGTCATCATCGCTTGCGCCTGTTACCAATCCTGGACCAATAATCTTCCAAAATCGAAGAAATGGATGGGGCTTTTTTTTAGACATTTCCATTAGAATAAAAGCGGTTGCCTTTCTTTTAAAGGTACGCTTAATTGCATCGAAATTCGAATCTATTTCTTATCTAAGCAGTTAGCAGATTTTTTTGCAGCAATTTTTAAAATGAATAACTTCTATTATAACTGTCTAATTGTTGCTGTATAAGCAACTATTGCTTCTGTCTTAATAGTATGATACGATAACTAAAATCTGCAGTTTTCCTAAGTTGTAAAAGCGCATGTTAGGGTTAACGAAACGTCAGAAAATGAAATGATACAATGTAGATTCATTTAAATATTCGTTATCCCCACTTTAAACTTTTTAGCGGACTTGTAAACATTTATTAAGTAATTTTGTAGACTATAATTCTAAATAAATTTTTTTTTATGGAAACAAGTAATGGTTCTGGAAAATGCCCTTTTACGGGTGGAATGCTTAAACAGACTGCTGGTGCTGGTCCACGAAACACAGATTGGTGGCCGAATCAATTAAAACTAAACATACTGCGTCAACATGCGAGTATTTCTAATCCATTGGATGGAGATTTTAACTATGCTGAAGCATTTAAATCGCTTGATTTAGGGGCACTAAAAAAAGATATTTTTGATTTAATGACAACTTCACAAGATTGGTGGCCTGCCGACTATGGACATTATGGCCCTTTCTTTATCAGGATGGCTTGGCATAGCGCAGGTACTTACAGAATTGCAGATGGTAGAGGAGGTGCTGGTGCAGGTACTCAACGTTTTGCTCCATTAAATAGTTGGCCTGATAATACCAATTTAGATAAAGCAAGATTATTACTTTGGCCTATTAAGCAGAAATACGGACAAAAAATTTCTTGGGCAGATTTAATGATTCTTGCAGGCAATTGCGCTTTGGAATCTATGGGTTTTAAAACTTTTGGATTTGCTGGCGGTAGAGAAGATGTTTGGGAGCCAGAAGAAGATATCTATTGGGGACCAGAAGGAAAATGGTTAGATGATAAGCGTTATTCAGGAGATCGTGATTTAGAGAATCCTCTTGCTGCTGTTCAAATGGGCTTGATCTATGTTAATCCAGAAGGGCCCAATGGAAATCCTGATCCTATCGCTTCTGCAAAAGACATTAGAGAAACATTTGGCAGAATGGCCATGAATGATGAAGAAACAGTTGCATTAATTGCAGGTGGACATACATTCGGAAAAACACATGGTGCAGCTGATCCCAGCAAATATGTTGGAAAAGAACCTGCTGCTGCAAGTATCGAAGAACAAGGTCTTGGATGGAAGAATAGTTTTGGATCAGGCAGTGGTGTTCACACCATTACTAGTGGTTTAGAAGGTGCATGGACTACTACACCTACCCAATGGAGCAATAACTATTTTGAGAATCTATTTGGCTTTGATTGGGAATTAACCAAGAGCCCTGCTGGTGCCCATCAATGGAAACCCAAAGCCAATAAAGGAGCTGGAACAGTACCTGATGCGCATGATGCTTCCTTAACGCATGCACCTACCATGCTTACAACAGATTTAGCACTTAGAGAAGATCCTATCTATGGGCCAATATCAAAAAGATTTTATGAAAACCCCGATCAGTTTGCAGATGCATTTGCTCGCGCTTGGTTTAAATTAACGCATAGAGATATGGGGCCAATTGCTCGTTATCTTGGTGCTGAAGTTCCTGCTGAAGAATTGATTTGGCAAGATCCTGTTCCTGCATTACAACATCCTGTTGTTGATGCCAACGATGTCAACCATTTAAAATCAACGATTTTAAACTCAGGATTAACTGTCGCAGCATTGGTGTCTGCAGCATGGGCTTCTGCTTCAACGTTTAGAGGTTCTGATAAACGTGGCGGCGCAAATGGTGCTCGTATTCGTTTAGCTCCTCAAAAATATTGGGTGGTGAATCAACCAACTCAATTGGCCAAGGTACTAGAGGTTTTAGAAGGCATACAGTCTGTATTTAATGCTGCACAAAGCAATGGCAAACAAGTATCGATTGCAGATTTGATTGTATTGGGTGGTTGTGCAGCTATCGAAAAAGCAGCAAAAGATGCGGGCCATAATGTTGAAGTGCCATTTACCCCTGGAAGAACCGATGCATCTCAAGATCAAACAGATGTTGCTTCATTTGCAGTACTAGAACCAAGTGCTGATGGATTCCGTAATTATACCAAAACAAAATACACGATTTCTGCAGAAGAAATGTTGATAGATAAAGCACAACTCTTAACGTTAACTGCACCTGAAATGACAGTGTTAATTGGAGGTATGCGTGTATTAGGTACTAATTTTGATCAATCCAAACATGGTGTTTTTACCAATCGCTCGGGATTGCTTACCAATGATTATTTTGTTCATTTACTCGATTACAATACCAAGTGGTCTGCTACTTCTCCAGCTTCTGATCTATTCGAAGGGAAAGATCGTAAATCGAATGAAACCAAATTTACAGCTACTCGTGTAGATTTAATTTTTGGTTCTAATTCAGAACTGCGCGCATTAGCAGAAGTGTATGGCGCTGCTGATGGCAATGCTAAATTTGTAAAAGATTTTGTTGCAGCTTGGAATAAAGTGATGAATCTAGATCGATTTGATTTAGTTTAACTACAGCAAGTGAATTTTTAGTAATACAGGTGGTCTGCAATAGACCACCTTTTTTTGATTCATTTATGTTGTTGATTGCTAGTCTGGCCATCAAATAGCTCAATGTAGATTCTGCTCCTTGATTGAGATTTACATTATGCGCTTCTAAGCCATCATAACAGCCTCCCGTACATGGGTTGTACATAATTTGATGTAAGTGATTGTTTCCCAAAAACCAATTGAAAGCAATGATCGCTTTTTCTTTATAATTGCATAGGTTAAAAACCGAATAAAATTTTTCTAAAGCCATAATGGTGTAAGCAACATCAATGGGTTGTTCGCCTCCATTTGGAGTTGTATCCATTTTGTCTTTCAGGTGCCAACCCAGATTGGATATTACTTTAATTTTTCCTTCTACAAATATTTTTGACAATAAAAAATTAAAACTTTCTATGGCAATTTCTTTATAAATATTTTCATTGGTGCTGAGATAAGCACAAAGCATAGCTTCAGATAATGAACTGTTGCCGTAAGTTAAGTAACCTTCAAACCAATGCCAGTCTGTAGTTTTCTCATGTTTATACATCTGCACTAATCGACTTGCCAGTATTTGAAGCAATAATTTATTTTCTTTTTTATGCTCAAAGTGAAGCCCTTTAATGATAAAGGCCATTGCTCTTGTTGAATGAATGTTGTTTAAGTTAGGTATTGCTAATTCTAGCAAAACTGATGCTTCTTCTACCAAATAGGCAGGTAAAATTGATTCTAAGGAAATTAGGTAACCTAATGACCATATTGCCCTGCCATTGCTATCCTCTAAGTTTTCAGAAAAATTTTGAGCCGAAAACACTTTCTGTTCGGTTACATAATTTAAAAATACACCATTTGGTTGCAAACAGTATTTAATAAAGTCTAGGTATTTTTCTATTAATACAAGGTCATTTTGATTTTGAAATAATTCAAAGTGCTTGCAAAGCGCAATCAAGGCTCTGGCATTGTCATCTAAAGTATAGCCAGAATGGATATCTGGTATAGCAATATTGGCAAATTGAATCATCCCAAAATGGGTTGTCATTTTTTTAATGTGATTGAGATTAATTGGGGGGATACGATAATTTATTTTGAATGTTTTATTGGTTAATTTTTCAAAAAGTAAAGTATGTGCAATTGCCGCGTTCTGCCAAGCGGTGATTGCCATTTTTTCTAAACTATTCGAAGAAATTTTATTTCTCAATTTTTCATCGTCTAATAGTGTAATAACTGCTCTAGACAATTGTTCTGGGTTTTCAAAATCTATTGTAATTCCATTGTTGTCATTTACAACTTCTTTGGCATGCGGAATTGGCGTATAAATTACTGGACAACCACAGCTTAATGCATATGATAATGTGCCACTTACTGCTTGATTAGGGTCTTTGGAAGTAAATAAATAAATGTCTGTAAGCTGTAAATATTCCAAGAGTTCGTTCAATTGTAAATATTTGTTTACAAACCGAACATTTTCTTGAATGGCTAAATCTTCTACTTTTTCCAATAATGAATTTCTGTAATTTTCGCCTTCGTTTTTCACAACACCTGGATGCGTTTTACCTAAAACTAGAAATAGTACTTCTGGATGTTGCTTAATAATTGCTGGTAATGCTGCTAGTGTTGTTTCAATACTTTTGCTAACACTTAGTAAACCAAAAGTAGAAAGAACCTTTCTGTTAGATAATTGGTGATACTCTTTTAACTTTTTTCTTTCTAATGGAGGAACCAAGTGCGTGCCATGCGGAATGACTGTAATTTTAACAGAAGCGATATTGTATTCATTCATTAATATGGATGCAGCATCTTTGGTCATTACAATTACTGATGAGGCAATAGTTCCCATATCATATACCTTTTTTTTCAAGGCTTCATTGGGTCTTGGTAATACTGTATGAAAAACAAGAATAATTGGTTTTGAAATACTATTGAGGAAAAACATAAATTCATTTTCTTTTTTGGCAAAAAAGCCAAACTCATGTTGCACAACAACAAGTTTTATTCTATCATCTCGGTTAATATTAAATGCTGTTTTTTTAAATGCATTTCGCTCATCGGTATTTAGGATAAATTTTGGTTTTTGCAAATAATGATGTTGTTCTGAATCAGCCTCCAATGCGCAAATACTACAGTAAAATGAATGATTAAATTGATTGTTAATAGCACTTACTAAATCTTGCGTATAAGTGGCTATTCCACATTCTCTGGGTGGAAATGAGGTTATAAAAAGTATCTCTGGGATGGCGTTTTCAATTTCTTGGTTCATATTTTTATTTTATTCAAGATTAATTCTGCCAACAGTTCAGATAAACTGACTGAGGCCACTGCTATTCGTTGATCGGCTGCACCATAGTAAATAAAAACTGTATCGCTTTCTACTATTGCGCCTGTTGGAAAACATACATTGTTAACCTCCCCTTTTAATTCCCATTCTTTTTCGGGAAAGAATAATGGATAAGGCAGTCTTGCAATTTCTTTTTTAGGATTTTCTAAATCGAGTAAAGCTGCGCATGCTGAGTATATATAGCCTTTTACACTATCATGAACGCCGTGGTAAATAATAAGCCAACCTTCATTTGTTTCAATCGGCGGACATCCCCCGCCAATATAGCTCACTTCGTGATCATACTTTGGCGCTAGAACAATGCATTCATCGACATGTTTAAAATAGCGCTGCCAAAATTCAATTGTTAAATCAGTTAGTTTTTCTACAGCAACTACAATTTGAACATCAGGCTTTATTCTGTGTAGAAAACAAAATTGGTTATTTATTTTTCGTGGAAAAAATATCAGGTTTTTATCCCACAAAAGAACTTTTTGATCTTGATTGGTATGGCTCTTTTGGTAATCATTAAAGCGAGCATACTTTTCGTTGATCGATCTTTCATATTCGGCAAAATGGCTGAACTCTTCGTAGGTGAGCTGTGGCACTATAATTCCCTTTTTTTCCCAATGCACCAAATCTGTTGAAGTGGCCAATGCTCCTAAAGCATTAGTGCCATCATATGCTGTATAAGAAAGATAATAAATGCCTTCAATGGCTACAATTCTTGGATCTTCTAATCCTTGAAATTCGTATTCGGCTTGTGGAACAAGCAGCGGTTGGTCATTTCGATTCTGTACTTCAGTAGGCGAAGACAAATTACAATATCCTATAGTAGAATAATTGTCTTTTGCTACTGCTCTATAAAACATGTGAATTAAATCACCTATTTTGATTACAGCAGGATTCAGTACACCTTCATTTTCAAAAATATTATTGGTGCTACGCAACACAATACCTAGCTTGTTTACCTTGACCACAACAATGATTTTATTGATTGGGTACTTACTTTGAATAGACTAAGCAATACACCTTAGGCAAGATCACTTATTTGATCAAGGCTAGTCTTACACAATTCTGACTAAATGTTATAGATATTTTATTTCAAAACGATTGAAATCAAATTGCGTAGATAGCATTAAAAAAATGCTCCAATTTGGTGGGGTCTAATTTATTAGCAGTTCTTACTCCGCTACAAAGGTCTAATCCAAAGGGTTGAACCTGATCTATTGCTTGTTGCACATTATCAGCATTCAAGCCGCCAGCAAGAAAAACAGGAACCTTAGATTGTTCTACAATCTTTTTACTGAGTGTCCAATTATGCACTCTGCCAGTTCCTCCTAATTCTTTAATAGGCAAATTGGGGTTGCCGCTATCTAATAACAATGCATCAACGGAATCAGAAATACGGATTGCTTCATCAATGGAGCTTTCATCAATCACATGAATCACTTGCACTAATTTAATAGCTGGAAGTGCTGTTCTAATTTGTTGATAGGTTCCTTTTTTGAGCTCGTCTACTATTTGAATGGTATTGGTTAATGTTCTTTGATGATGCAGCATAATTTCATTTGCCGAAGTTTCGCTTGTAAGCATAAACGTGGCGATTGCTGGTGGAATAATTTTTGCAATAGCCAATATTTCTTCGTCCGATATAATGCCTGGTCCACTTGGCATATTGGCCACAAGACCCAATGCAGAAGCACCAAACTGCATGGCCATTCTTGCTTCTTCAATTGAATTAATACAGCAGATTTTTACTCTTGGAGTCATAAAAATGATTAACCAATCTTTATGCCAGCAACACCATGCACTGCATGGCTAATTTCCTTAATAAGGCTGAGGTCTTTTTCTATAGCATTGCCAACAACAATTACATCTGCACCAGCTTTGCAATTTAAATAGGCTTTTTCTGGCTCTGTAATGCCGCCACCAACAATCAATGGCACTTCTATATGTTTGGCAACTTTTTCAATCATTAATTCATTGATAGGGCGTTTGGCTCCACTTCCTGCATCCATGTAAATTAATTTCATTCCCAGCATTTCTCCTGCCATTGCAGTACACATGGCTATCTCGTTTTTATCTGCCGGAATAGGCGTTGCATTGGAGATATAGGAGACCGTAGTTGGCGCTCCTCCATCAATCACCATATATCCAGTTGGCATAATTTCCAGGCCGCTCTTTTTTACAAAAGGGGCACTGATTACATGCTGCCCAATGAGTAATTCAGGATTCCTGCCCGATATCAAAGACAAATACAGTAATGCATCTGCATATTTGCTTACCTGCGAAGGTGAACCAGGAAACAATATTACAGGAATATTGCAGCTTGCTTTAATCTGCTGTATACATTCATCCAAATGACTGGAAATCACCAAGCTTCCTCCCACAAAAAAATAATCTACTTTGGCATCAATACCCAATGAAACCAATTGTTCTATAGCAGCAGTATCTACCTTGTCTGGATCGATTAGTACAGCAAATGATTTTTTTCCCAGTTGCTTGCGTTCGGTAAATTGATGATATATTGCTTGCTTCATTCAGTAAATTATTCTACGCCTTGCAAAAATGCAGAAAAGTTTCCGTTTAAAGCAAGATTTTGACCCCTGTTTCGGGATTTAACCATTTTCTGCAATTTGTTTAGCCTAAAATGCCCTTTTTTGGGTGTATAGCTAGTTTAAGTTGATTTTGTTTAAGGTTTTTTGTGCATTTATTGAACTATTAATCAACCAAAATTTTGTACCCATTTTTTTCTACACTTGTGCATAATCGAGCAAATTCAATCAGGATTTGAGGTACGAATTTATTCACCCTCCTTATCCACAACCTGTGCATATTTACGGTGTTGAATTATGAAAATGGAAAGATATTTTCGTCAACCGCCTTAACAAAGTATCGTTAAAAGGGAACCCATTAAAAAAGTTAAAAACGTTACTGCCTTATGCCCAACGCACGCACAACCAACAAAGGCTTACAATTCAGCCGCCGCTTCACCAAAGATGGTGTTAGCCCTTATGACATGTTTGATTACGATTATCGCGATAGTGTAATCAAAAATCCGAATGGAGAAAAAGTATTTGAAATGAACAATGTGGAGGTTCCCAAACAATGGAGCCAAATTGCCACAGATATCTTAGCACAGAAATATTTCCGTAAGGCAGGCGTGCCTCAGGCGGATGGGTCGCTGGGCAGAGAAACCAGTGTAAAGCAAGTAGCACACCGTATGGCTCATTGTTGGAGGGTATGGGGTGAGCGTTATGGATATTTTGCTACTGAAAAAGATGCACAAGTATTTTATGATGAATTGGCTTATAGTATTTTGAATCAAGCTTGTGTACCTAATTCGCCACAATGGTTCAATACAGGATTACATGAAGTATATGGCATCACTGGTAAGCCACAAGGCCATTACTATGTAGATCCAAAAGACAGTAAACTAAAAAAATCAACCAATGCTTACGAGCGCCCTCAGCCTCATGCTTGTTTCATCCTTAGTGTAAGTGATGATTTGGTAAATGAAGGCGGTATCATGGATCTATGGACCCGTGAAGCGCGCATTTTTAAATATGGTTCTGGTGTGGGAACCAACTTTTCTCAAATTCGTGGTGGTGGCGAAAAATTAAGCGGTGGTGGTACCTCTAGTGGATTAATGAGTTTCTTAAAAATTGGTGATCGTGCAGCTGGTGCCATCAAAAGTGGTGGAACTACCAGAAGAGCAGCTAAAATGGTATGCTTGGATTTAGATCATCCTGAAGTGATGGAATTTATCAACTGGAAAGTAGGCGAAGAAAAGAA
Organism: Sphingobacteriia bacterium; assembly: GCA_947456855.1. Taxonomy (GTDB): domain Bacteria; phylum Bacteroidota; class Bacteroidia; order Chitinophagales; family Chitinophagaceae; genus Sediminibacterium. Next base: position 26,797 of record CANGTR010000003.1, read on the forward strand.
AGTAGCAGCTTTAGTAGAAGCTGGTTATGATAATGGATATGAAGGAGAGGCTTATGCAACTGTTTCTGGACAAAATTCCAATAACTCTGTTCGTATTCCCAATGAGTTCTTTAAAGTGTTGGCAGAAGGCGGAGATTGGGAATTAAAAGCCCGTACCGATGGACGTGTAATGCAAAAAATTCCTGCAACTAAAGTATGGGAGCAAATTGCTTATGCAGCTTGGCGTTGTGCTGATCCTGGAACTCAATATGATACCACCATTAATGAATGGCATACATGCCCTAAAGGTGGACGCATCAATGCTTCTAACCCTTGTTCTGAGTACATGTTCTTAGACAACACAGCATGTAATTTAGCTTCTATCAACTTGCGTAAATTCCACGATAACGACACCAATATTTTTGACGTAGAAGGTTTTGAATACACCACTCGTTTGTGGACCACTGTTTTAGAAGTTTCTGTATTGATGGCACAGTTCCCTTCAAAAGAAGTAGCTCAACTTTCTTACGATTACAGAACATTGGGTCTTGGTTTTGCTAACCTTGGTTCTATGTTGATGGTAAGTGGTATTGCATATGATTCTGAAGAAGCTCGCGGTATTGCTGGAGCTATCTCAGCCATCATGACTGGTATTGCTTATAAAACATCGGCTGAAATGGCTTCTTTCTTAGGTGCTTTTGACAAGTATGCCGACAATAAAGAAGACATGCTTCGAGTAATGCGCAATCACCGTGCTGCTGCTTATGATGCAACTGATGCATATACCGGAATCGAAATCAAGCCACAAGGAATTAAAGCACAGTATTGCCCTGATTATTTATTGAAGTCTGCTACAAAGGCATGGGACGATGCAGTTCAATTAGGAGAGAAATATGGTTACCGCAATGCGCAAACAACCGTAATTGCTCCTACAGGAACAATTGGATTGGTGATGGACTGCGATACAACCGGAGTGGAACCTGATTTTGCATTGGTTAAATTTAAAAAATTAAGTGGTGGTGGATATTTCAAAATCATCAATGAATCTGTTCCGCAAGCATTAAAGAATTTAGGCTATTCACCTGAAGAAGCATTAGCAATAGAACAATACGCTGTAGGTGCCGCTAGTTTTGAAAATGCGCCTTTCATCAACAACGCATCTTTATTGGCTAAAGGATTTTTGCCTGCAGAAATTGAAAAACTAAATGGTGCGGCACGTTCTGCTTTTGAAATAGGATTTATTTTCAATCGCTTTACTTTAGGTGATGAGTGTATGCAACGCTTAGGATTTAGCGAAGCAGAATATGCCGATTGGAGCTTCAATTTATTAGAAGCCATTGGTTTTACCGAAGAAGAAATTGATGCAGCCAACGATTATGTTTGTGGTACCATGACCATTGAAGGTGCTCCATTGTTAAAAGAAGAACATTTGTCTGTTTTTGATTGCGCTAACAAGTGCGGCAAGAAAGGCGAAAGATATATTCATGCATATGGCCATATTCGTATGATGGCAGCATGTCAACCGTTCTTAAGTGGTGCGATCTCTAAAACCATCAACCTTCCTCACGAAGCAACTGTAGAAGAAATTGCCGACTGTTATAAAATGAGTTGGGAACTGGGATTGAAAGCAAATGCTTTATATCGTGATGGATCTAAGTTAAGCCAGCCATTGAGCACCAAATCTGATAAAAAGAAAAAAGTAGGTGAAACTGCAGCAGTAGTTACTGAAGATACCACTGCGGCTTTAACCGAATCCAATATTGTTGATTTAAGTAAATTAACAGTGGATGAATTATTAGAAGAGGTACAAAAGCGCATGGCTGCTTCTACAGATACCAAATTAAAGCGCCAACTTTCTGGTATTGTTGAGAAAAAATCTTTACCTGCTAAGCGTCGCGGATTTACGCAGAAAGCCAAAATTGGTGGACAAGTAATTTTCTTACGTACAGGCGAATACATGGATGGAACATTGGGTGAAATTTTCATCGATCTTGCCAAAGAAGGTTCAACCCTTCGTAGCTTCATGAACTGTTTTGCTATTGCAATTTCTGTTGGATTACAATACGGTGTTCCGTTAGAAGAATTCGTAGAGAAATTTGTATTCACTAAGTTCGAGCCATCTGGAATGGTAGATCATCCGAATATCAAAACAACTACTTCTCTGGTAGACTTTGTATTCCGTGCGTTGGCTTATGAATATTTAGATAGAACTGATTTGGTACATGTATTAGACAAACCTACCATCGGTAATACCGGTGAAGGAGAAGGAGAAGCCACTTTTTTGGGAAAGCCCGAATTGAGTAGCATTCGCGTAACGGCTCCAACTGCTAATACTACTCCAGCTGCGGTTCCTCAATCGCAAAAATTACAACGCGCAACTGCTGTTAAAGCAGATGCAGGAATGGATGCTGTAAATGCACATGCAAAAGGTATGCAAAGTGATTCACCCTCTTGTAGCACCTGCGGTCATCTTACCATCAGAAGCGGTACTTGTTATAAATGTTTGAACTGTGGAACCAGTATGGGTTGCAGTTAATTACAATAGTTAATCCTTGCCGTTTGAAAGAGACGTCCCGATGAAATCGGGGCGTTTTTTTTATCCACCCCATACCGGTCAGACCATCTTGGTCTGACCGGTTTTTCATGATAAATTACTATATTCATACTCGTTTAAAAAGTCGATTCTATGGGGGATTTTCAAATCAAAAAACAAACCAAAAAATATGATGCAGTAATTGTAGGATCAGGTGCCGGTGGTGGAATGGCTGCCTATACATTGGCCAAAGCCGGATTAAAAGTTTGTTTGCTTGAAGCGGGTGCCGACTTTGATCCTGCAGTACATTCTGCGCAATTAAAAAATCCTTGGGATTCTCCACGCCGTGGGGCAAGTTCTAAATATCGTCCGTTTGGAGAATTTGATGGTTGTTACTGGGGATGGGAAATTGATGGAGAGCCTTATACACAAGCTCCAGGATCCGAAAAGTTTGACTGGTGGCGTGCTCGTATGATGGGAGGCAGAACCAATCACTGGGGTAGAATTTCTTTGCGATTTGGCCCAAAAGATTTTAAAAGAAAAAGTATTGATGGATTGGGAGATGATTGGCCCATTGGTTATGAAGATATCAAGCCTTATTACGATAAAATTGATCAACTCATTGGCGTATTCGGAAGCAATGAAGGATTGGAAAATGATCCTGATGGAATTTTTCTGCCTCCACCCAAACCTCGTTTGCACGAGTTGATGATCAAAAAAGCAGCCACTGGAATTGGTATCCCTGTTATTCCTTCGCGCTTGTCTATCCTTACTAAAAAAATAAATGACGAAAGAGGTGCTTGTTTTTATTGTGCACAATGCAATAGAAGTTGTAAAGCCTATGCCGATTTTTCTTCAGGTTCTGTGCTTGTAAAGCCCGCCATCAATACAGGCAATGTTGATGTGATCACACAAGCAATGGCTAGGGAAGTAATTACCAACGAAGCAGGGTTAGCTACTGGAATTTCATACATTAATAAAATAGACAATCAAGAGTATCAAGTGAGCGGTCGTGTGGTAATATTGGCAGCAAGCACTTGTGAAACTGCTCGACTATTGTTGAATTCGAAATCGAAAAGACATCCCAACGGATTGGCCAATGAAAGCAATGTAGTAGGAAAATATTTACATGATTCAACTGGAGCAGCCATGGGTGGTGTATTGCCAGAACTCTTTGGTAGAAAGCGTTACAACGAAGATGGTGTAGGCGGTATGCATATTTATACCCCTTGGTGGAAGGACAATAAAAAATTAGATTTCCCTAGGGGGTATCATATAGAATACTGGGGTGGAATGAGTCAGCCCGCTTATGGTTTTGGAATGGGTATACAAGGACAGAATGGAAAATTTCAAGTGAACGGAAAAACAAAAGATGCAGGTGGTTATGGTGCTTCATTAAAAGAAGATGTACGCTTTTTTTATGGAGCTGGTGTTGGTATGGCAGGAAGGGGAGAATCAGTTCCGAATATTAATAACTATTGCGAAATAGATCCAACTGTAGTAGATAAATATGGCATTCCTGTTTTGCGTTTTCATGCTAAAAATTCGGAGTATGAAATCAATCAAGCGAAGCATATGAAAGAAACCTTCAAAGAAATAATGCACAATATGGGTGCAATCATTACTTGGGGAGCTGATGATGATGCATCCAATAATTATGGATTATCAAACCCAGGCAATATTATTCATGAAGCAGGAACTGTAAGAATGGGTAACGATAAAAAAACTTCTGCGCTCAATAAATGGAGCCAAGCACATGATTGCAAAACCTTGTTTTGTGTGGATGGATCTCAATTTGTTTCTCAAGCAGATAAAAACATTACTTGGACCATTTTAGCCTTGAGTATGCGTGCAAGCGAATACATCATTGATGAAATGAAAAAACAAAATATTTAATATGGATAGGAGAAAATCAATCAAAGCCTTAATGATTGGTACTGTTGGTGCTGGTGTTTTGGTGGAAGCTTGTAAAAGTGCTGATAAGAAAGCAATAGCAGCATCTTCAGATGCTTCCTTGGATTTTAGAATGCAAGAAGAGAAAAATTATTTAGGCAAGCTGAGCAAGGAAGCCAATTTCTTTGATGAACATGAAATGGCTACTATCACCGTGTTGGGCGATATCATTATTCCGAAAGATGAAGTGAGTGGATCTGCCAGCGACGCTAAAGTGCCTGAGTTCATCGAATTCATTGTTAAAGATATGCCTTCACATCAAACGCCTATTCGCGGTGGATTGAAGTGGCTGGATTTGTATTGTTATAAATTATATGAAAAAGCATTTATTAATTGCGATACTAAGCAACAAATTGCTGTGGTTGATTCAATCGCCTATCCCGAAAAAGCAAGACCTGAATTAAAACAAGGAGTGGCTTTTTTTTCTGCTATGCGCGATCTGGTAGCTACAGGTTTTTATACTTCTGAAATTGGTGTGAAAGATGTGGGTTATATGGGTAATGTGCCAAATCAATGGAATGGCGTACCAGCCGATGTGCTGAAGCAATACAAGCTATCGTATACCGAAAAGGAATTAAAAGAATGTGTGAGTTATGATTAACTCACACCAGATCCATTATCAATAGCTGTTTCAGGATTAATGAAATGCAATTTACCTGCTGCATCTTCGGCCATTAATATCATACCATTGCTTTCTATTCCGCGCATTTTGCGGGGTGCTAAATTACAAACCACCGTTACTTGTTTGCCAACAATGTCCTCGGGTTTGAAATGCATGGCAATGCCTGAAACGATGGTGCGTGTTTCAAAACCAAGGTCTACTTGCAATTTCAACAGCTTATCTGCTTTCTCTACTTTTTCTGCGGCAACAATGGTGCCTACTTTTAAGTCGATTTTTGCAAAATCATCGAATACAATTTCAGGCTTAACTGCCGAGGCCCTTGGTTCGGATCCGCTGTCTGGCCCAGCCTTCGGCAGGGTGCCGACGCTGGCTGATACGATAGGTTCTTTATTCACGGCTGCTGCTTTTAATTTTTCTACTTGTTTAATAATTTCTTCGTCTTCAATTTTGCGGAATAATAATTCTGGAGCACGCAAACTATAGCCAACACTTAATAATTTCATGCTGCCTGCATTTTCCCAATCCAATATTTTATCTACTACTTTTAATAAATAGCAAATCTTCTTTGCAGTAAAGGGTAAGAACGGATTTATTAAAATGGCTAAGTTGGCCGTTAATTGTAAACAAATATGCAAACAATTATCAATTAGTTTCTGAGCCTCAGGGTTTGATGCTAATTGCTTGGCAACAATCCAAGGTTCTTTTTTCTGCATGTATTGGTTGCCTATTCTTGCCAAATTAATTACTTCGAATAAAGCATCTCTAAACTTGTATTCTTCTAAAAGCTTTTCCACTTTTTCTTTAGTGGCTTTAATATTGTCAATGGCTTCTTTATCGAGTTCATCCAACAGGTTGGCATGCAAAGGAGGAATTTTACCTTTGCATAATTTATGCATCAATACCAATGCACGATTGATAAAGTTACCAAATATGCTTACCAGTTCACTGTTATTGGCATCCTGAAATCCTTTCCAAGTAAATTCACTGTCTTTGCTTTCTGGTGCAATCAGTGTAAGATAATAGCGCAATACATCTGCCATTTGGCTACCGCCATTTTCTGGCTTGATAAAATCATTGATATAGTCTTCCATTTCGAGTTTCCAGTTTCTACTGGTACTCATTTTATCGCCTTCTAAATTCATGAACTCATTGGCGGGAACATTATCGGGTAAAATATTTCCATGCAATTGTAACATTACCGGAAAAATAATACAGTGAAAAACAATATTGTCTTTTCCAATAAAGTGAACCAGTTTGGTGTCTTTGCTTTCCCAATAAGGTTTCCAGTCTTTGTCATTATTTAAAGCCCATTGTTTGGTAGCACTGATATATCCGATTGGTGCATCAAACCACACGTAGAGTACTTTGCCTGCACTGCCTTCCACCGTTTCAGGAACTTTTACACCCCAATCCAGATCGCGGGTAACCGCACGAGGCAACAATCCGCCGTCAATCCAACTCTTGCATTGACCTACTACGGTAGAACGCCAATCATTGGCATGCTCTTCTAAAATCCATTTGCGTAAAAAGGCTTCATGTCTATCCAGTGGTAAATACCAATGTTTGGTGCTTTTTTTGATTGGCGCATTTCCACTTAATGTACTTACCGGATTGATTAATTCATCTGGGCTTAAACTCTTTCCGCAATTCTCACATTGATCTCCGTATGCTGCTGGATAAGCGCAGTTTGGGCAAGTGCCTTTAATATATCTATCCGCTAAAAAACTAGCAGCTTTTTCGTCGAAATATTGTTCAGACTCTTTGGTAATCAAATCGCCTTTATCATTGAGCGATTGAAAAAATTCCCGGGCTGTTTCGTGATGAATTGGATCGCTGGTTCTATGATAAATATCAAATGATATTCCTAAATCATTGAAGTTTTGCTCAATAATTGGATGGTATTTATCGATGATCGCTTGTGCCGTAGTACCTTCTTTTGTAGCTTGAATAGGTATAGCTGTTCCATGCTCATCGCTTCCGCAAACAAATACCACATCACGCTTCTGCGCCCTTAAATACCTTACATAGGTGTCTGCAGGCAAATAGGCGCCCGCCAAATGGCCAATATGTTTCAAGCCGTTGGCATAAGGCAAAGCGGCGGTAATTAAATATCTTTTAGGTGTTTCTTGATTACTCATATAATTGGTGTAGAAAGCAGCAAAAATAAGCAAAGCAGGGCTAAGTATCGATTATTCATATTGAAATGCCCTTCATGGCCCAACTTATTGGTCTTTTTTGTATTTTTCGAGATGCAACGAAAATCATTTTTGCAGTTGGCTTCAATGGGGATGCTCCCCTTTGGATCATTCGCTGCCAAAGAAAATAATTCGAATCGGAATCGCATCAAAATCCCTCCTTATTTGAAAAAAGGAGACAGTATTGGTATTTGCTGCCCTTCGGGATATTCTACCATGGCAGATATTCAACAATCCATTATTCAAATTGAGAGTTGGGGTTATCAAGTTAAATTGGGGCAAACCATTGGTAAAAGAGATTTCACTTTTGGTGGAACTGATGCAGAACGTGCAGCAGACTTTCAACAAATGATGGATGATGATTCTGTTAAAGCCATCATGTGTGCAACAGGTGGATATGGTGCCGTTAGAATGGTGGATATGCTCAATTTTGCTCGATTCAAGAAAAAACCAAAATGGATTATTGGTTTTAGTGATATCACCGTATTGCATTGTCATTTGAACCAGGTAGTTCATACTGCAAGCTTGCATTCAAAAATGTGTGGAAGTTTTCCAAAAGATTGGGCAATCGCAGATGAGATACAAGTAAATACTATTTTATCTATTAAGCGAGCTTTAGAAGGAGAAAAAATAGTTTACCCAATTATTTCCAACACCAATAATCGAATTGGTGAAGCAGAAGGCGTATTGGTTGGTGGTAATTTAAAAATATTAGAGAATATGAGTGGATCAATCTCTTCTATTAATACGGATGGTAAAATTCTATTTGTAGAAGATGTAAGTGAGCCTTTGTATAATATAGATCGAATGTTATGCAATCTATTGCGCGCAGGAAAATTAACTAAATTAAAAGGATTGATTATTGGCGGATTTACTAGCATTAAACCAGATACACCCGATTCTCCCTTTGGCAGAGATATTATTACCATTGTAAAAGAAAAAGTAGATCAATTTAATTATCCTGTTTGCTTTGATTTTCCGGTGGGTCATCAGAAAAATAATTTTGCATTGAAATGTGGACTTGTCCATCGGTTAACTGTTGGGCAAGACGCCGTTTCGTTGCAGGAAATTAATTAGTTTGCAGTATGATTAAAGTACCACCTTATTTAAGTAAGGGCAGCACCATTGGCCTTACCTGCCCAGCAGGATACATGGAATTGGATAAAGTACAAAACTGTATTCATACACTTCAAAACTGGGGCTATGAAGTGATGGTGGGTAAAACCATTGGAAGTAAAAGCAAAACCTATTTCAGCGGAACGGATTCAGCAAGAAGGGATGAGTTTCAGGCGATGTTAGATGATAAAAATATTCATGCTATTCTTTGCGGAAGAGGGGGCTATGGTGTTAGTAGATTTATTGATCAATTGGACTTTTCTACTTTCAAAAAGCATCCTAAATGGATTATTGGTTTTAGTGATATCACTGTTTTTTTAGCACATCTACATTCACAGTTAAATGCCGCTTCTATTCATTCTCCCATGGCCAATGCATTTAATGAAGGGGGACATAAGAGTATATATGTGCAATCATTACAGAAAGCTTTAAAAGGGATAAAATCAAATTATACAGCAGCGCCAAATTCAAAAAATAAAATTGGCAAAGCAAGTGGTCAATTAATTGGTGGCAACCTGGCTTTATTGGCACATTTATGTGGAACAAAATCGGCGTATAAAACAAATGGGAAGATCCTATTCATAGAGGATATTGGAGAATACATTTATAATATTGATCGAATGTTTCTTCAATTAAAAAGAGCAGGCCATTTGAAAAAATTAGCAGGATTAATTGTTGGAAAGTTTACAGAGATTAAAGATAATCCAAGACCTTTTGGACAAACTATTCCTGAACTCATTTTGCAACATGTTGCCGAATACAATTATCCGGTTTGCTTTGAATTTCCGGTGAGTCATGAAAAAGAAAATCTAGCTTTGAAAGTGGGAATAGAGCATCTACTTTCGGTTTCAAAAAAAGCGGTTCAGCTAAAAGAGTTGTAAAATACTATTTAAAGAATCCTGCATTATTTTAAAATCATTTAAATCATTATGACTGCCTTTTTCTATCTCAATAAAATGATCAGTGGGCTTGAGCAATGGTTTTAATTTTTTTGCATTCCGTAAAGGGATTACTCCATCATCTGTTCCATGAAAAATAGTTATTGGTGCAGTAACTTTTGGTAAGTAAGTATAAGTTGGAAATTGATAATGCATCATTTGGTCTACAGGGTAGATCCAAAATAAAGTCTTTACTAAATCGGCTAATCCATAATAAGGGGTTTCTAAAATCAAATGCCTGCAATCTCTAATAGAAGCTAATTGCGATGCAATACCAGTTCCCAAAGATTTGCCATATACAACGATCTGTTGTGGGCTGTATGTAGTTCTTGCTAATTTGTACAATTGTAAAGCAGCTTCGTAAACAATTGCTTCTGTGAACTTGCCGGTTGATTTTCCAAAACCTGGATAATCAATCATCCAAACTTCATAACCATTTGAAGTGAAATTTTTAGCAAATGGGGCATATCTGCTAATATTGGTTCGGTTGCCATGAAAATACAATACAACCCCTTTGGCTGAGCTGTCGGCAGGTGTAAATTGAATAAGATTGATTTCGGAGGTTTCATCAATTGCAATAAATTTTTCTTTGTAGAGTTGATTGAATGCATAAGTGCTATCTCTATCAACAATAACGGGATGCAATATCAGTTTGTCTTGTAATAAATACAAAGCACTTCCGATTAATGCATATACAATCAATACAATTTTTATCCAGGTATATTTCTTAGTTGATTTCACACAGCGAAATTAGGTAGATGCAATCAATACTTTAGAATATCTCTGATGAAATTGTGGTATTCATCAAAAGAAGGCAAATTATTATGACCTCCACCATGAATTCTAATCAAAGTAATTTTATGCGGATTAAATCGCTGCAATTCTTCGCTGTGTTTGATAGGTATTAACCAATCTTTTGTGCCATGAATAATATAGGTATGGCAATTGACTTTTCTAATCCATTTATCGGTCTGTAGCTTAAACCTGAGGATAAGCCTATGAGGAATGAATGGAGTAAATCTTTCAGCTACTTTAATAAAGCTATAATAGGGTGCATCTAAAATCAGGTATCTAGGTGTATTATCTGCTGCAATTTTTGTTGCAAATCCACTTCCTAAACTCCTGCCATAAACAAGAATATGATGCTCGTCGTATTTTTCTTTTAAACGTTCATAAATAAATTGCATATCAGCCAACATGGCTTTTTCGCTTCTTTTTCCAGTACTTTTTCCAAAGCCCCTATAGTCAACTAATAATACATCGTACTGAAACCTGAAAAAATCCTTGGCATACTTTGCCCAGCCTTTAATGCTTCTCGAATTACCATGAAAATATAAAATGAGTCCTTTGGGTGCTGGTACATAAAAATGTAGTCCATTGATGCGAACACCAGGTTCTATATCAAAAAAAAGTTCTTCAAATGGCGCATCGTATTGATACGTAAAATCTTGTGCAAGTTTCTCGGGTTTAAATATCATTTTTTCTTGCAGCAAATATGCTACAACAACAATGATCAAGTAGCCTAGAATAATATAAAAAATGGTAGTGGACAAACTATGGCAATGAATCAATCAGTAATATCCGATTTTTTTACCAGATTAACAAGTAGTGTTCCAGGCTTCCAATCCACCAGCAAGATTCATCAATTGCAAATTCGGATTTTTTAAAAGCAACTTTTGGATGGCAATCATACTTCTGATGCCTCTTTTGCAATACACCAACACTTTTTGATTGGTTGGTATTTCATTGATTCTAGCAACAATTTCACCCAAAGGAATTAAAATGCCGCCAATGTTAAACTCATCATGTTCATCTTGTTCTCTAACATCTAGGAGAAAAAAACCTGAATCAGGTAAGATGGCTTTTAATTCGGAGGGAGAAATGCTGGTCATCGATATTCACTCTCATCGTTAAAAATTCTCTTTAAATTCAATTTAGAAACTGGGGCAACAATTAAAGGAAATTTCTCTACAGAAACATTGCTAGGATCTAATCCAAAACCTCGCTCTTCACTCAAGCTGATTTCTTTTAACCAGAAATACAATTTCATTACGATGCGTTCAAAAATAGGAAGCTCATTGTCTTGACTTAAATATTTTTCTAAAACGATAAACTGAAAATCGCCTACAATATTATTTTTTTCAAGACTTTCGTATCTGCTGGTAATATTTACTTCCTTGTTTTTTACCAAATCTTCTACTACTTTACGGAACATAAGGTTTATTCTTTGCTCCATTCTAAATCCTAAGCGGAACTCTATTCTAATAATATCGTTAGGTATAATATGCTCTACAGAATATTCGCATGTATAGGGGTCATCTAATACATCAACATGAACAAACCAATAAATATCCGCTCGCTTTGGTTTTTTATTCAATATTGAATAAATAATTTTATGCTCAATCTCATTGTGGTTATTAGCACTTGTCATGTATACCAAATGCGTAGAAAATTTTGGAATTACTTTATCATTACTTAATTCCTGAATCATTGGTATGTAGTGCTCAAGTCTTACAAATTCAACATACCTGTTTTTAATTTTTCTGCTCCTATACCATACATACATTACTGCAAACAAGCCGCCACCAATAATGAGTGTTACATATCCACCATGAATAAATTTTTCCATCAAAGCAATTAAAAAGGAACTTTCTACTATTAAGTAAATAATTAAAAAAAGATAAATCCAAGTAGAAAATGTTCTTTTTAATACCATGTAATTAGAAAATAAGATAGTTGTCATAGTCATGGTTACTATGATGGCTAAACCATATGCCGCTCCCATCCTAGAAGAATCTCTGAAATAAAGTACCACTCCTACACATCCTATATATAGTAATAAATTAATTCCTGGTACAAATAGTTGACCCCTTTCTTCCGAAGGATAACGTACTTTCATTTTTGGCCAAAGATTCAACCTCAATGCCTCACTGATTAACGTGAATGAACCAGAAATCATTGCTTGACTTGCTATAATGGCTGCGGAAGTGGCAATTATCACACCACAAAGGATAAACCATTGCGGCATAATATCATAAAATGCATTTATTCCCAATGATTCTTTTGCCGCTGATGTAACCAGAAGTCCTTTGTGTTTGGCCAATAAAGATGCTCCCTGACCAAAATAATTGAGTAATAGGCATATTTTTACATAAATCCAAGTGATTCGGATGTTTTTACGGCCACAATGTCCCATATCGCTGTACAATGCTTCTGCTCCTGTGGTACACAAAAAAACTGCCCCCAATAACCAAAACCCATTTGGATATTTTGCTAATAAATGAATAGCATAATAAGGATTCAATGCTTTTAATATACCCGGATGTTGGCTTATTTCATAACTTCCTAATATAGCCAACATGGTAAACCAAATAAACATGATTGGTCCAAAAAGCTTTCCAATGCTTGCAGAACCAAATTGCTGCATGAAAAAAAATAAAGACAAAATGATTAATACAATTATTACAATTGTACTTGTAGTAATATAGTGTAATGCCGGAAGTTCTTTTAATCCTTCTATAGCAGATGTTACAGAAATTGGTGGTGTAATGATGCCATCGGCCAATAAGGCGGCTCCCCCGATCATGGCAGGGATGACCAACCACTTTCTTCTTCGCCTAACCAAAGCATACAGTGCAAAAATGCCTCCCTCGCCATTATTATCTGCTTTTAGCACTAGTAAAACGTATTTCAGTGTAGTTTGTAGAGTAATAATCCAAATAATACAGGATAATGACCCAAAAATCAATTCCTCTGAGATTGTTTTATTGCTTATTATTTCGTTGAAAACGTATAAAGGAGAAGTTCCTATATCTCCATAAATAATCCCTAAGGCAATGATCAGACCAGTTGCGGTGACTTTGTTTAAATTTTTACTCACAAAAGTACTTTGAAGCTTAAATGCTAATTTGCTTTAACAAATGTATGGGTAAATTCAATACCGTAAATAAACTGCTCTGCCGTACATTTGAATATTAAAGATTTAACCTGCAATGAAATATAGAATAGCCATTTTTTTAAGTCTTTTTTTGGGGAGTATAGTAATGGTGAATGCCCAGCAACTGGTTTTTTCGGAGCCTGAAAAAGACGATGCCCGGAACTTAAATTTTGAAATATTGGGCAAAATAGATGGGAAAATACTGATCTATAAAAATGCCAGAGATTTACATCAAATGGCAGTTTATGATATGGAAATGAAACTGGTGGACAAACTGAAAATGGATTACCTTACCGAAAAGGGCAAAGTTTTAAGCACCGATTTTATTCAATATTCTGATTTTATTTACCTACTCTATCAATTTCAGCAAAAAAATACTGTTTTTGCCATGGCTGTTAAAATTGATGGCAACGGTAAAAAACTAGGCGATCCAGTTGTATTAGATACAACATCTAATTTGAATTTTAATGTTGATAGCAAAATTTATACTTTCATCAATAGTGAGGATAAGCAAAAAATTGTTGCTTTTAAAATCAGTACCAAGAATGAAAAAGAACATGCGGTAACTTCTTGCATTTTCGATAAGTCACTTAACTTAATAGAGAAAGTACGTGTTCCTATAAGTATGCCAGAAAAAAATGATTTTTTAGGAGAATTTGGTGTGGCTAATAATGGGAATATGGTTTGCTTAAGACAATCTGGGACTGGGCAGAATGACAATATTAATAAAGTTAGCTTATTAATAAAGCCTTTTGGCGCTATCAATTATAAAACAAGTAACCTCCCAATAAACAAGATTTTTTTGGATGATACGAGAGTTAAAATTGACAATAGAAATGGGCACTGTATCATCACTTCTTTTTTTAGTAAAATGCGAAGAGGAAATATAGATGGATTGTATTATACATTGTGGGATTTAGAAGGCAATAAGGAATTATTAAATGCAACTACAACTTTTTCAGAAGAATATCGATCTGATGTGAAAGGTGATGGACCTCAAAAAATGGCGTTTAATGATTTTTTTCTCAAAAATTTGATTTTGAGAAAAGATGGCGGGTTTATGATTATTGCCGAAGCGGCCTACGTAACCAATCGAGGAAATACCTTCAATCGATGGGATTATATGAATGGAAATCCTTTTTTTAATCCATTTGGGGGTGGGTTTATTGGAACTCCAATGAACTATTATCCAATGTATGGGGGAATGGGGTATTATCCTTGGGGAGGCATTAATAATTTCGGCATGATGGGTAATAATTTGGGTAATAATGTTAATAGATATTATGCAGATAATGTGGCCATCATTTCTTTTGAGCCAGACGGTAAAATGGAATGGAGTAATGTTATTAGAAAAACGCAATACGATGACAACACAGATAATTTTATTGGCTATGGCCTTGTAAATAGTGGCGATCAGATTCATTTCTTATTTAATCTTCAAGAAAAAAGAAGCAATGTTTTAACCGATCAAAGTATGATGCCCAATGGTCAAATTGATCGCAATCCAACAATAAAAAATTTAGACAAAGGATATGATTTTATGCCAAGGCATATTAAACAAGTTGGATTAAGACAAGCTGTACTGCCTTGTATGTATAGAGGGTATACCTGTTTTGTAAAAGTAGACTTTTAAAATAATTCTGTGGTTTTTTTATTTAAAGACAAATCTGTTGTAAATATACTTTTCCTTGTTTTGTTAAGCATTGGGGTACACTTCCATTTTTTTACAAGCAATCCAGTATTGTTAATTAATACAAATGATGGTGTACTTCCCTTATTGATGCAAAGGTATTTAACCAATATCAATCCTAATTTTTTATTCATTCTTTATATGGCTGCATTATTGATCCAAGCCATTCGACTCAATTTTTTGTTCATTGAAGTTAAACTTTTTCAACAGGCTGATTATACTGTGGCAATGACCTATGTATTGCTTTCTGGATTGTTTTTGCCATGGTGTAATATCACGCCAGCTTTATTGGCTAACTTTTTATTGATTTGGTTGGTGATTAAAATCGTTCAATTATACAATCAACCCAAACCCAAAGAAGTTTTATTTAATATTGGTATTTTAACTGGCATCTCCATGATTGCGTATCATCCAATTGCTTTGATGATGATGGTAATTGTATTTGCTTTGGCAATATTGAGGCCATTTAAATTACAAGAGTGGTTTGTGCTAATAATGGGGATATTGGTTCCTTATTATTTTTTAGGTGCTTGGTTATTTGTAACGGATCAATTAAATGCCATTATTCAGTATTTACCTGAGTTGGATTTTGAAATTCCAAAATTCATTTTCAATAAAAGTTTTATAATTAGCCTGTCGGTATTTGTTGTAAGTTTTTTAGCCGGATTTATTTATTGGCAACAGTTTAACAGCAGATTGGTTATTCAGACAAGAAAAAATTGGTCAGTACTTTTATTGATGAGTTTGTTCTTAATTGGCGTGCCCTTTGTTTTTAAAAGTGTTGGTTTCGAAGCTAGTTTTATCTGCATTGTTCCAGTATCGGCAATTGTTTCCAATGCATTCTCGTATCCAAGACGGCCTATATTCCCTAATTTCCTCTTTTTACTCTTTATTCTTGCAATTGTGTATAATTATTGGGATTTGGTCAATAATTAAGCACAGTTTCAATTGTTGATTTGTACCTTTGATCTTCAAAATATATAGAACTCATGAAATTTGGAGTAGTCGTTTTTCCTGGCTCAAATTGCGATAGAGACATGCAAGATGCATTGCAAAATGATTTGAATAAAGAAGTGATTATGCTTTGGCATAAAGACAAAGATTTATCTGCTTTTACAACAAACGATTGCATCGTTTTGCCCGGTGGTTTTTCTTATGGAGATTATTTGCGATGTGGAGCAATTGCTCGTTTTAGTCCAATGATGCAATCTGTTATCGAATTTGCCAATCGTGGAGGAAAGGTATTGGGTGTTTGTAATGGGTTTCAAATATTGTGCGAAAGTGGTTTATTGCCTGGTGTATTGTTGCAAAACGCCAATCAGCAATTTATTTGTAAAAATGTTTTTATAAAAAACGGAGAGGGGGAAGCATTAAAAATTCCTATAGCTCATGGCGAGGGACGTTTTCATGCAGATGAATCCACTTTAGATCAATTAGAAAAAAACGATCAAGTCATTTTTAGATATTGTACCCAATTGGGAGAGATCAATGAAATAGCCAATCCAAATGGTGCTGTAAGGAATATTGCTGGCATCCGTAATCACAATAACAATGTATATGGTATGATGCCACATCCCGAAAGAGCTACTTCTTCTCTATTGAACAATATCGATGGAAAAAAAGTTTTTGAGATTTTAAATATCAACTAAACAACATAGCTATGAAAAGAGTGCTTTTTTTGTTATTGGCCTGCTTGCTTTTTTTAAGTGCTCAAAGCCAAATTAAAGATCCGGTAACCTGGACGTATAAAGCCAATAAAAAAGCACAAGGAGTTTATGAGGTTGTAATTACTGCAGCTATTCCAAAGCCATGGCATATGTATTCTCAAACTACTCCCTCCGGGGGGCCAGTGCCTACCAAAATTACTTTCAATAATAATCCATTAATTGCAATAGATGGGAAGTTGAGAGAAACTGGTAAGATGGAAAAAGTGGATGATAAAGTTTTTGGCGTTAAAGTTTTTTATTATTCTGGAAAAGTAGTTTATGCTCAAGTTGTAAAAGTAAAAGGAGGCTTAAGTACCAATATTTCTGGTACTGTAAGTTTTATGGTTTGTGACGATACGCAGTGTTTGCCTCCTACTAAGAAAACTTTTGATCTGAAATTGCAATAAGCTTACGAAAATTGATAAATGAAAAAAAGCCTTGTTCTTTTTATTGCAATCTTGATGTTGTCGACATCAATTTTTGCGCAGGAAAAACAACCTGTTCAAATTGCTTTTGGTGCCAATAGAATCAATGATTCTATTGTTCATTTAATAGTAAAAACAACCATTGATAAAGGCGCTCAAATCTTTTCTGTAAAAAAAAGAGGGGAGGATGATCCTTTTGTTTCTGCAATGCAACTTGATAGTACATGTGCTTCTTATCAAATCAATTCGGATACTGCAACAGAGCAAGGAAGCCTTTTACTGGTACCGGAAACCAATGTCAGTAAATCTGCTTATCGCTTGTTTGCTGATAGTGTAATTTTTATCTTCCCATTGCACATCAATCAAAAAGACAGTGTTTTAATCAAAGGAAAATTTGTTTGGTTGGCTAAATCGGACAATGATTTTCCAAGTGGTGAAATTGCTTTCACTGTTCCTTTGCCTCAATCTGAAACGAAAGAAAATAACAATGATGCAGGTGCTGTTGAAGGAAAATCAATTTGGCAAATATTTCTACTGTGTTTTATTACAGGATTAATTGCCGTTATCACACCATGTGTTTTTCCGTTGATTCCTGTAACAGTTAGTTTCTTTTTAAAACGAAGCAAAACAAAGGTTGAAGGATTGAGTAATGCGCTTTGGTATTCCTTATCCATCATTTTAATTTATACTATCCCCACATTCATTTTGGTATTAATATTTGGCGATGATGTTTTATATCAAATATCTACAAGTGCGGTTTCTAACTTGGTCTTCTTTGCTATCTTCCTTGTTTTTGCCATTTCATTTTTTGGCGTTTTCGAAATTCAATTGCCCAATAGTTGGGCCAATAAAGCCGATCAAAAAGCAGGCAAGGGTGGTTTAGTGGGTATTTTTTTTATGGCACTTACGCTGGTAATTGTTTCTTTTTCTTGTACAGGTCCGATAGTAGGCACTTTATTGGGTCAAGCGAGTACTGGTGGAGTTTCATCGGCACCTGTTATAGGTATGTTGGGTTTTGGTGCCGGTTTGGCTTTGCCTTTTTCTTTATTTGCCTTTTTCCCTACACTATTGCAATCTTTACCAAAAAGTGGCGGTTGGTTAAATTCAGTGAAAGTATGTTTTGGATTTATTGAATTGGCATTGGCATTAAAATTTCTTTCTAATGTTGATTTGATTTATCATTGGCGCCTTTTAGATAGAGATGTGTTTCTGGTTTTGTGGATTGTGATTTTTGGTTTAATGGGCGTTTATCTTTTGGGTAAGATCAAATTTTCGCATGATAGTGATTTGCCTTATTTAAGCGTGCCACGTTTGTTTTTTGCAATCGCAACATTTTCATTTGTAGTGTATTTAATTCCTGGTTTATGGGGTGCACCTCTGCGTCATTTAAGTGGATTCATACCTCCAGATGAAACCCAAGACTTCAATTTAGATTTACTCAAATACCAACAAAATAGTCATTCAAATGCGGCTAAAACGGCTTCTTTAGCAGCAGCTCCAAAAAGGCTAACGGATAAATTACATGTTCCTTATAACCTTACCGCCTATTTTACTTTAGAGGAAGGTCTAGCTGCAGCAAAAGCATTGAATAAGCCGATCATGCTCGATTTTACTGGTCATAGTTGTGCCAATTGCCGAAAAATGGAAAAAGAAGTATGGAAAGATCCTGAAGTATTAAAAAGAATGAGGGAGAATTTTGTATTGGTTAGTTTATATGTAGACGAATCAACAGAATTGCCACTCAATGAGCAATACATTAAAAAGGATGGCGATAAAGTAATTACTGAAGGAGATCGAAATTTAGATTATGAAATCACTCAATTTGGATTCAACGCACAGCCTTTGTACATGTTTCTAGATGTCAATGGAAAGCCAATTAGTTCCATTAAATATGGGTATAATCCAGATATCAACTTGTTCATTAGCCATTTAGACGCGGTTAAAGCAAGTTTTGAAAAAACACCTACCAGATAATTATGCTGAATAATTGAGCAGCATAAGAAGTAAAAAAAGGATTGTTGGCAGAACAGCAGATCCACTAGCATTAAAAAACCCCCGTTACTCACAGGGGTTCTTTGTTAAAGTGCAATTTGTTTTTCGGTCATTATCTTTCGAAGATTAATAAGTCCGTACCGCATCCTTCCTAAGGCTGTATTAATGCTACAATTGGTGATTTCGGCTATTTCTTTAAAACTCATATTGGCGTAATGCCTTAATACAATTATTTCTCTTTGTTCTTCAGGTAAAAGGTCGAGCATTTTCCGAACCCTGTTGTGACTTTGACCTTGCATGATTTTTCCATCTGGGGCTTCTTCGTATACTTGTAATACATCAAAAATTTCATTGTTGTCGCTGGTTTTGATAGCTGGTGTGCGTTTTACTTTTCGAAAATAGTCTACACATAGATTGTGCGCAATCCTCAATGCCCAAGGTAAAAATTTACCTTCTTCGGTGTAGCGCTTGTTTTTCAGTGTGTCGATTATTTTTATAAACACATCCTGAAAAAGATCTTCAGCTAAATAAGTGTCTTTCACAAAAAAGAGGATGGAAGAAAATATCTTGTCTTTATAGCGGTAAATAAGTGTTTCAAAGGCATCGGTATCGCCATCTTGAAAAGCCCGTATCAACTCATTATCAGACGCATGGTCCATTGTTCTCATCGTTTGGGTTTTTGGGTTAGGATGTTCAAAAAATCAGGATATTGGATAACGGTTTTCGAATCGAGAACAAATTAGAATTCTTTTACATTCACAATTGCTTTGTGGAAATCATATTTTCGATCGGCAATGTTATACACATTCTTAAGGGTTCATTTAAGATACTTATTCTTGTGTTGCTCAACTAAAGCTATAATAATCTGTTACTTTTGTACCGATAGGACAATTCAATATGACAACAAAAAAAGTACCTGAAGCTGGGGTAATAGCCAATACATTAAATGGAGATATTGTTCTTACAGGTGCTAGAACACATAATCTGAAAAATGTTTCTGTTCGTTTTCCTAGGAATAAGCTCATTGTAGTTACTGGCGTTTCTGGCAGCGGTAAATCATCATTAACCATTGACACCTTATTTGCCGAAGGCCAACGTAGGTATGCGGAAAGCTTGAGTGCTTATGCAAGGCAGTTCATGGCGAGAATGGTTAAACCTGATGTTGATTATATCAAAGGGCTTTGTCCGGCAATTGCCATTGAACAAAAAGTAATTACCCGTACTCCCAGAAGTACTGTTGGAAGCATGACAGAGATTTATGATTACTTAAGATTGATGTATGCCAGAATTGGTAAAACAATTTCTCCTGTAACCGGAAAGCAAGTTAAAAAAGATGATGTAGGCGATGTGATGCATGCAATTACACAATTGAGAGCGGGTGCCAAAGTGATTATGCTGGTTGCTTTTAAGCAACATGCCAATAGAGCTATCAGAGAAGAGTTGAATATATTAATGCAGAAAGGTTTTTCAAGAATGTACCTTAGGGAATTAGGAACTAAGAAAGATGAATTAAAAGATAGCAATAGAGCATTAGGAATTGTAAAACGTATAGAAGAACTTCTTGAACTATCTGACTCTGCTTTAAAAGACCAGGTTTCAAAAGCTGGATCTAGATTCTTTGTACTCATCGACCGTGTAGTAGTGAAAGATTTTGATGAAGAAGATATACATCGCTTGTCTGATTCGATCGGTACTGCTTTTTATGAAGGTGATGGCGAAATGAACATTGAAATTGATGCTGCAAAATTGTTGCATTTTAGTAATAAGTTTGAATCTGATGGAATTGTATTTGAAGAACCCTCCCCTAATTTATTTTCATTTAATAATCCTTATGGGGCATGCCCTGTATGCGAAGGTTACGGTCAAGTATTAGGAATAGACGCTGATTTAGTAATACCTGATAAACGTTTATCATTGTATGAAGGTGCCATTGCACCTTGGAAGGGCGAGAAGCTAGGATGGTGGAAAGAGCAGTTTATTAAAGGAGCTACCAAAATGAGTTTTCCCATCCATAAACCCATTATGGATTTAACCAAGGAACAATATGATCAATTGTGGAATGGGGGAACTGGTGCACTAGGAATCAATGATTTTTTTAAGGAAGTAGCATCTAATTTGTACAAAGTTCAATACCGTGTTTTGTTGAGTAGATATAGGGGAAGAACAACGTGTAATGAATGTGAAGGATATCGATTGCGCAAAGAGGCATTGTATGTTATGGTGGGCGATAAGCATATTGCTCAACTATGTGAGATGCCTGTTCGTGATCTGCAAATCTGGTTCGATCAATTGGCTATTTCTGAGCATGATGGGCAAGTTGCAAAAAGAATTTTATTAGAATTACATCAACGCATAAAAACCTTATTAGATGTGGGTTTGGGCTATCTTACTTTAAATAGATTGGCCAATAGTTTAAGTGGGGGAGAGAGTCAACGCATTCAATTAACCAGAAGTTTAGGAAGTAATTTAACCAACTCCCTATACATATTAGATGAGCCATCCATTGGCTTGCATTCCAGAGATACTGCCCGCTTAATTCAAGTGTTAAAATCTTTACGCGATTTAGGCAATACTGTGGTTGTGGTAGAGCATGATGAAATGATGATGCGCGAAGCAGATCATATCATCGATATGGGGCCATTGGCTTCTCATTTAGGTGGCGAAGTAGTTGCAGCAGGTAATTATGATTTTATCATAAATCATCCGGATAGTTTAACAGGCAAGTACCTCACTGGCAAATTACGCATCGAAGCTCCTAAGCAAGTTAGAAAATGGATTAGCAGTATTTCTGTTGAAGGTGCAAGGCAAAATAATCTAAAAGATATAACAGTGGAGTTTCCATTACATGCGCTAACAGTTGTAGCTGGCGTTAGTGGAAGTGGGAAAACAACATTGATTAAACAAATTTTGTACCCTGCATTGCAGAAAATCAAGGGAGCTCCTGCAGATAAAGTGGGGCTACATAAAACAATTTCGGGCGATATCGATACAATTAATTTGATCGAAATGATTGATCAAAACCCAATTGGTAAATCTTCAAGAAGCAATCCCATTACTTATATTAAAGCCTACGATTCTATTAGAGATTTGTATTCGAAACAGGGGCTAGCAAAGATGCGTGGATTCTTGCCCAAACATTTTTCATTTAATGTAGATGGTGGAAGATGTGATACCTGTAAAGGCGAAGGTGAAACAGTTGTTGAAATGCAGTTCTTAGCGGATGTGCATCTTACTTGTGAATCTTGCGGTGGGAAGAGATTTAAAGAAGAAGTATTAGAAGTAAAATACAATGGCAAATCCATTTTTGAATTACTGGAATTGAGTGTAGACGAAGCCATTGAATTTTTTAAAGAAGAGAAAGCCATTCAAAAATCCATACAGCCCTTACAGGATGTAGGTTTGGGCTATATCAAATTAGGGCAAAGCAGCGATACATTAAGTGGGGGTGAAGCACAACGTGTAAAATTAGCCAGCTTTTTAGGCAAAGGAAAAGGGATTGGGCATGTACTGTTTATTTTTGATGAACCAACTACAGGTTTGCATTTTCATGATATTAAAAAACTATTGTCTTCTTTCAATGCATTGATAGAACAAGGTCATTCTTTGATTGTAATTGAACACAATACCGATGTACTTAAATCGGCGGATTGGTTAATTGAACTGGGTCCTGAGGCTGGAGATGCAGGCGGGGAGCTGGTTTACGCAGGAGTGCCAGCTGGTATCAAAAAAAATAAGCGCAGTGTAACTGCGCCTTATTTATAATTTTTTTTATTTCACTTTTACCAAGCTCGATATTGGTGCTTGAATTTATCGATTGACAACTGTTGTTTATGCTATCTTAATCTATCGGCACTTTTCACCAATTTATCGTCGTTGTAAATAGCTCTTGAAGCAAGCATTAAACAAGCAGGCATTGCGAAACTTATTAAAGAACCTAAATCGAGATTGGCTTCTGTAAATGTTGATTTCGCATTAAAGTATAAAAAAATCTGAACAATAGATACAACTCCTGTACAAAGGGTTACAAGCATTTGACGTTTGCGATCTTTGTACATGAATATTGCAATCAATGCTGCAACTGCAATAGCAACAGCAATAATCATGGTAAACACAGTTTGGTTTGCTGTGAATTCAATCCATTCTTTTACATTGGTGGTTGCATTTAACTTGTTGCCACTAAAAAAAGACAGCTTAAAACTAGCTCCAGCTAATACCGCAGTAACGATTAACCAAACCGTTTGAATTCTCTGTATCATAATATCAATTTAATGTCTTTCATCTCATATCTCATATCTCATATCTCTTATCTAATATCTAATATCTAATATCTAATATCTCTTATCTCTCATCTCTTATCTCTTATCTCCTCGATCTATCCCATTTCAGGATACAAAATAAATTGCTCCATGAATGCATTCACTTGTTTTTTTACTGCGCTGATAACATTGGCGTCATCAGCATTCATCAATACATTGTCAATTACATTCACTACAAATTGCATGTGCTCTTCTTTGAAACCTCTGGTAGTAATTGCAGGTACACCAAAACGAATACCTGAAGTAACAAATGCGCTCTTGTCATCAAATGGAACCATGTTTTTGTTGGCAGTAATATCGGCCTGAACCAAAACCTGCTCTGCTTTCTTGCCACTGATATTTTTATTGCGCAAATCAATTAGCATTAAATGGTTATCTGTTCCGCCACTGATAATATGGTATCCTTTCTGAACAAAAGCAGCTGCCATGGCTTGTGCATTCTTCTGCACTTGTTGCTGGTAAACCAAAAACTCATCTGATAAAATTTCTCCAAAAGCAACGGCTTTGGCGGCAATCACGTGTTGAAGTGGGCCTCCTTGAATGCCAGGAAATACTGCCATATCCAATAAGTTACTCATCATTCGAATATTCCCTTTTACATCTTTAAGCCCCCATGGATTTTCAAAATCTTTATTCATCATAATGATGCCGCCTCTTGGTCCACGCAAGGTTTTGTGTGTAGTAGAAGTAACAAAATGACAATGTTCAAATGGGCTATTCAATAATTTTTTAGCAATTAATCCTGCAGGATGTGCAATATCTGCTAAAACCAATGCGCCCACTTCATCAGCTACTTTTCTAATGCGTGCATAATCCCAATCCCTGCTATAAGCACTAGCACCACAGTAAATTAATTTTGGTTTTACAGCTCTTGCTTGTGATTCAAGCATGTCATAATCAATTAAACCAGTTTCTCTAACAACACCATAAAAATGAGGTTGATAGAGTTTACCGCTATAATTTACGGCACTTCCATGCGTAAGATGTCCGCCCATGCTCAAATCCAATCCGAGTGTTGCATCTCCAGGTTGTAAAACAGCTAATGCAACCGCCGCATTTGCCTGCGCCCCACTATGTGGTTGCACATTGGCATATTCTACTCCAAAAATTTGTTTTAAACGATCTATTGCCAATTGTTCTGTTTGGTCTACTATTTCACAACCAGCATAATACCTTCTACCCGGATAGCCCTCGGCATACTTATTGGTCATCACATTGCCCATTGCCTGCATTACCTGTAAACTGGTGAAGTTTTCTGATGCAATCAATTCAATTCCATGACGTTGTCTTTCTAATTCCTTTCGAATAAGGTCAAAAACCAAGCTATCTCTTTGCATGTAAAATATTTTTGCGAAGTTAATTCAAGGAGTATACCGAACCTCAATTAAAATAAGCATTTTTTACCATGATTTCCCCACAATAGTTGGTTAATTCGGCTTATTTGCTATTTTCACAGTCCATTTGGCTTTTGTGTGACTTGTACATGTTAATTATTGTGTCATTTGGATTGATAAAGAACCAAAAATGAAAGCAATTATACCCGTTGCTGGTGCTGGAACCAAACTCAGGCCACATACCTATACTCAACCTAAGGCCCTTATTCCTATTGCAGGTAAAACGATTCTAAGTTTTATTGTAGATCAATTGAGGGAGGCTGGTATTCATGAATTTATTTTTATCGTGGGATATTTGGGAGAAAAAATTCAGGATTATGTAAAACATACGTATCCAGAACTAACCACCCATTTTGTATTCCAAAATGAAAGACATGGCACAGGGCATGCCATTGAATTAACTAAATCCATAGTTGGATCAGATGAGGTGTTTGTGGTATTGGGCGACACCATTTGCGAATACGATGTGCAAGAAGTAGTGAATAGCCCTTATAGTATGCTGGGTATAAAAAAAGTAGACGACCCAAGAAATTTCGGAGTTGCTTCTATCAATGAAGAAGGCTTTATAGACCAAGTAGTGGAGAAACCTGCTATTCCGAAAAGCAATATGGCGTTAGTAGGGTTATACAAAATAAAAGAAACCCATTTTTTGTTTGAATGCCTGCACTCTTTGTTTATACAAGACATCAAAACACAGGGAGAGTATAATTTAACGGATGCCCTCGATTGTATGATTAAGCGTGGAGCTCAGTTTAAACCCTTCAAAGTAAAGAGTTGGTTTGATTGCGGGAAAAAAGAATCTTTATTAGAGAGCAATGCAACTTTATTAAAGAAAATTGGCGGCAATACAGAATACGATCATGGGTATTTAAATACCATTATCATTCCGCCAGTGAGTATTGGAGTTGGTTGCGATATATCAAATTCAATTATTGGCCCGCATGTAGCCATTGGGGCAAATACCAGTATTAAACATTCCATTGTTCGGGATAGTATTATTGGTTCCTATACCAATTTATTTGAAGTTGTTTTAGATAACTCTTTGATTGGAAGTGATGCATCTGTGAAAGGGCTAAGCAGGAGTTTAAATATTGGCGATAATACCGAAATTGATTTTGGTTAATGTATCTGCATTTTCAATTTTGATTTTCAACAGGTTTAGCTAGTTTTATTCTTCAAAAGATAATGATCAGGATATGGATCAATTAGAATCTGCAAAACCAACATCAATTACCACGCTGTTTAATATCAAATACCCAATCATTCAAGCCGGAATGATTTGGGCTAGTGGATGGCGACTCGCAAGTGCTGTTAGCAATGCTGGTGGTTTGGGTTTGATTGGTGCTGGAAGTATGTACCCCAATGTTTTAAGAGAACATATTCAGCAATGCAAAGCTGCAACTGAAAAACCATTTGG
This sequence comes from Sphingobacteriia bacterium, assembly GCA_947456855.1. Lineage (GTDB taxonomy): Bacteria > Bacteroidota > Bacteroidia > Chitinophagales > Chitinophagaceae > Sediminibacterium. The sequence goes on from CANGTR010000003.1 coordinate 53,010, forward strand.
GGTAAATGTGCCATTATTGTATCCCAATATTGAAGAAATCATTCAAATAATTATTGAAGAAAAAGTGCCCATTGTTTTTACCAGTGCGGGCAATCCAAAAACCTATACGTCCATCTTAAAATCACATGGTATTAAAGTAGTACATGTGGTAAGTAGCAGCAAATTTGCTTTAAAATCTCAGGAAGCGGGTTGCGATGCTGTGGTTGCAGAAGGGTTTGAAGCAGGGGGGCATAATGGTCGTGAGGAAACTACTACGATGGTTTTGATACCAGCAGTTAAAGCTGCTATTGCTATTCCATTAATTGCAGCAGGTGGAATTGCAACCGGCAAACAAATGTTGGCTGCTATGGTACTTGGAGCAGATGCTGTACAAATTGGGAGCAGGTTTGTGTGTACTCCAGAAGCTTCTTCTCATGAAAATTTTAAAAATGCAGTGGTTAATGCTGCAGAAGGTGATACGCAGTTAAGCATGAAAAAACTGGTGCCAGTTCGTTTATTAAAAAATGATTTTTTTAAAATAGTGAATGAAGCAGAATTAAAAGGTGCAGATGAAAATCAATTAAAGGATATTCTAGGAAGAGCAAGGGCAAAACGAGGTATGTTTGAAGGAGATATGGTAGAAGGAGAATTAGAAATAGGGCAGGTTTCATCGCTTATTACAACAATAAAACCTGCTGCTGATATAGTTGAAGAAATAGTAGCAGAATACAATGCTACTTTACAATCCCTTGCCAATTTTCAATTGTAAAAGTGGGCTTTTTATTTTTGTAAATAAAAAGAGTTGGCCTGCGATAAACAGGTAACCGTTAAATCATTGATGCATACATGGGCTGGTAAGTTGGCGGTATAAAAAACAATATCTGCAACATCTTTTGCAGCCAATGCTTTGTATCCATCATACACCATTTCGGCTTTTTGTTCATTGCCTTTGAATCTTACCAGTGAAAATTCTGTTTCAGCGGCCCCAGGATGCACTGCTGTTACTTTTATTTTATAAGGCAATAAATCAATACGCATTGATTTGCTAATTGCATCTACTGCATGTTTAGAAGCACAATAGCCATTTCCATCTTTGTATACTTCTTTGCCAGCAGTAGAGCCAATATTAATAACATGACCATTTTGCTGTTCTATAAAAATGGGTAATACAGCTTTAGTTACATACATCAAACCTTTTAGATTTGTATCAATCATTGTATCCCAATCATCGAGAGATGCATTTTCAAAACTATCTCTTCCTAGTGCTAGTCCGGCATTGTTTACCAATACATCTATTTTTTTCCATTCTGCGGGCAATGATTCAATAGAATCAAAAACGGCTTTTCTGTCTTGTACATCAAAGCAGCATGCAAGCACTTTTATATTGAATTTATTGGAAAGTTCAAGCGACAATTCGTTTAATCGATCGGCTCTTCTGCCAGTAATAATGCAGTTCCAACCTGCTGCTGCAAATGTTTCTGCAATGGCTTTTCCAAAACCCGATGTTGCTCCAGTAACTAAAATTGTTTTACTCATATGTTGTAAAATTAATCAATCAATTAGAATATAATTTAAGAAAGACATGTTTTAATGAATGACAATATCAACTGATTTATTTCTTGTGGTGCTTCCCACATACCCATATGACCAACACGTTCTAAAATATGAAATTCAATCATTTTGGATAATTCAGCTTGTTCTTTTAGGTCTTTTAAAGGAGCTGCAATATCTTCGGTTCCTGCAATCAATAACACGGGAATTGTAGTGTTGATTAACTGCTTGGTTCTATCTGGCCTATTCATCATTGCTTGACAATAAGCTTGTAAAGATGTATTGCTAAAACTTTTGCTTTTTTGAATCAATTCATCAACCGATTCTTCATTGTTGAATTTAAATCGTACACTAAATAAATTTGGAATGGTATTTTTCAAAAAAGAATAACCACCATATTCTTCAATGATATCAATGCTTTTTAACCTGTTTTTTTTCTTCTCTTCGCTATCGGGATATGCTGTTGAGTGAATTAAGCCAAATCCTTTGAGGTATTGCGGATATTTTTCGGCAAATGCTAAGGTGATATATCCGCCCATGCTATGGCCTAATAGAATACATTCGGTAATTTTTTCTTTCTCTAATAACAATTGAATATCATCAGCCATGTCTTCAATGCTTAAAGTTGATTTGCCTTGCATTAAAGGGGATGAACCTGTTCCCTGAAGATTAGGAATAATAAGTAGACAAAAGTCTTTTAAAACAACTATTTGATTGTTCCAAATAGTATTGTCTTCACCAAATCCATGTAATAAAATAACCGGAAATCCTTGGCCGTATGTATTGTATTGCAATGTTGTTTGGTTATGATTCATTTGTTGATTTGAATGAGCATGAAATTAAATGAATCGTTTTTTTATAAAATTATAAATAAAAAACAGTGCCAATAACAATGTGCCCAAAAGTCCAGTCAGCAATATATAATCTCCGTACTTAACATAGAAAGTGATTTTATTGTTGAGTGGGATATTGTATTTAATGATTGCAGCTTTATTCCAAGGCTGTTGTTCTACAATTTGGCCAACGTCATTGATGATTGCTGAAATACCCGTGTTGGCGCTTCTTGCAACCCATCTTCTTGTTTCGATGGCCCGTAATCTAGCATAAGACAAATGTTGTTTATGCCCGGGTGTATTGCCCCACCAACCATCATTGGTAATGATGGTTAATAAGTTGGCTCCTTGTTGAACATAACTGTTTACATATTCGCCATAAATGCTCTCGTAACAAATAATGGGAGCCGAAACAATTCCAGTTCCAGCCATTTTGAAAACAGCCGAATTGGTTGATTTCCCATAACCACCTGTGCTTCCACCAAATTGTTCAAACACCGGGCTCATGAATCGCAGAAAAGAAGGCAATGATTCAACACCTGGCACCAATTTGCTTTTATTGTATAGTTGAATGGGTTCACCTGCTTTAATGGCAATGGCCGCATTGAATGCATCATAATACATTCCAGAAGAACTCGTATGTGCAGTAGGCGTTTCTTTTACAGCCCCATAATTTTTAAAAGTTTCTATACCTGAAAGAATGGTAATCGTTGGATGCTGTTTTGCAAATTCAAATATGGGTTGATAATAAGGATTACTGGTAATGTTTTCTTGCCATTCTGCAACACTCATGGCTGTTTCTGGCCAAATGATTAATTGCGTATTGCTATCTATACTTGATTTTGAAAGCGAAATCAATAAATCGATTTGCTGATTCGCATTGCTTAATTCAAATTTTTGATAGGGATCTATATTGGGTTGAACAACAATGATGTTTTTATTAGTAGCATTTTTCTCTTGATTGCTTAACACATTTTGATTAAAAATACCTGTTAGGGCAATTGGAAAAAGTAAAATCAATAATTGGATTAGCTCAACCTTTTTTGTTCTTCGTTTATTAAGATCATGGCTGAATGCATAGCTCACTAAATTAAAGTACAATACCAATAAGCTTCCTCCACCAACTCCTGTATATTCATACCATTGCACATAGCTGGGATGACTTGCAAATACATTGCCCAGTGTAAGCCAAGGCCAACTTAGCTCCCAATTCAAATGAATGTATTCAAAGCATAACCAAAATAAGCCCAATGCAACCAAAGAAAATGGTTTAGGGTATTTGGATTTACAAATGGAGTACCCCCACCAAGGTAAACACATTAATAAGCTATTGGCTATGATGGCAGCGATAGCTCCTACACTTGTTGAATTCCAAAGCCACCAAGTGGTGGAGGTATTCCAGATAAGCATGGTGATAAATGTGTAACCAAATAGTTCTTTTGGGCTTTTTGTATGATCTGCAACAAAAAGCAGTGGAACAAAAGCAATAAAAATCAAAAGGGTTAAATACGAATTAGGCCATGCAGCAAAAAGCAGCAAACCCGAAAGCACAGAGAGTCCAAGCTTATGTATTTTTTTCAAACAAGTTTATTTTGAAGTAGTTATTTCCTACTATAATTAGGCGCTTCTTTGGTAATATCAATATCATGTGCATGGCTTTCTTTCATACCTGCATTGGTGATTTTGATGAAAGTTGCTTTTTGTAATGCTTCAATATTTTTTGCACCACAATAACCCATTCCAGATCTTAATCCCCCAACGTATTGATAAATGATTTCACTCAAACTTCCTTTGTATGCAACCCTACCCTCAATTCCTTCTGGAACAAATTTCTTGATATCGGCTTCTACATCCTGAAAATACCTGTCACCACTACCTTGGCTCATGGCACCTAAACTTCCCATACCTCTATATTCTTTGAATTTCCTTCCTTCATATATAATGGTATCGCCAGGGCTTTCTTCAACTCCTGCAAAAACACTTCCCATCATCACCATATTGGCACCAGCTGCCAATGCTTTTACCATATCTCCTGTATACCTGATACCGCCATCTGCAATTACTGGAATGCCCATCGATTTAAGTGCAGATGCAGCTTCCATAACAGCGGTAAGCTGAGGAACTCCTGCTCCTGCAACAATTCTTGTAGTACAAATAGAACCTGGTCCGATGCCCACTTTAACGCAGTTGGCTCCAGCAGCTGCTAATGCTTTTGCACCTGCAGCAGTTCCCACATTTCCTGCAATGATTTGTAATTGTTTGAAATTTTTTCTCAATGCTTTCAATGCTTCAATTACTCCTTTGCTATGGCCATGGGCACTATCCAACGTAACAACATCAACACCTACTTGTTGCAAGGCATAGGCACGATCCATTAAATCTTTGGTTATGCCTAAAGCTGCACCTGCAAGCAATCTTCCAAGATTGTCTTTAACTGCGTTGGGGAAATTCCGAATTTGTAAAATATCTCTGTAGGTGATCAAACCAATCAGCTTACCTTGTTTATTTACAACAGGTAGCTTTTCGATTTTATAATTTTGAAGTATTTTTTCTGCTTTTTTAAGGTCGGTACCTTCTGGTGCAGTAATGAGGTTTTCTTTGGTCATTACTTCTTTTACTTTGCGCTTTTTATCCGATTCAAAACGCAGGTCTCTGTTGGTTAAGATGCCTACCAATTTGCCTCCACCATCAACTATTGGAATACCACCAATTTTATTTTCTTTCATTAAAAACAATGCATCACCAATGGTAGCATCCACCAATAAAGTAATTGGATCGATAATCATTCCGCTTTCACTGCGTTTAACCTTACGCACTTGTTCGGCCTGTTTTTCGATGGACATGTTTTTGTGTAAAATACCTAAACCGCCTTCTCTTGCAAGTGCAATGGCCAAATTGGCTTCTGTAACAGTATCCATTGCAGCGGATAAAATAGGCACATTTAAAATGATGTCTTTGGTTAAATGAGCACTGATGTTAACTTCTCTAGGAAGTACTTCGCTGAATGCAGGCATCAGCAGAACATCGTCAAAAGTAAGTCCCTCGCCAAATAAACGGGAGCTGTTTTTGCTTTTTGTGGAGCGGTTGAGGTTTGTTGCCATGTGCAAAGATAGTCTTGTGACCAAATTCCCTCCAAAAATATTTATAGTAACTTTGCTGCTTTCCTAAAATGGATAGTTCCAAACAATGTCTGTATTAAAGCCTACTGCAACAACACCTTATTTTACTTTTCAGTTTGCGCTACTTTGTTTGAGTAATTTCTTGTTTGCCACCAGTTTTAATATGATGATTCCTGAATTGCCAGGGTATCTTACTTTATTGGGTGGTGCCGAATACAAAGGGTTGATTATTGCTTTATTTACTTTAATGGCGGGATTGTCAAGACCATTCAGCGGCAAGCTAACCGATACAATAGGCAGGGTTCCAGTGATGATTTTTGGCTCCTTGGTTTGTGTAATATGCAGCTTGCTCTATCCTTTGCTTACCTCAGTTGTTGGATTTTTATTCCTTCGATTTTTACATGGGTTTTCAACCGGATTCAAGCCAACGGCAACATCAGCATATGGTGCAGATGTGGTGCATGAATCTAGAAGGGGAGAAGCATTGGGGGCACTATCTATTGGCTATACTTTGGGATCTTCAGCCGGGCCTATGATCGGCAGTTATTTAGTAGACTATTTTAGTTATAACGTCATGTTTTATGTATCTGCAGGATTTGCACTTGCATCTGTAGGAATTTTATACAATGTAAAAGAAACTTTAAAAGACCCACAGCCATTTAAGCTACAATTATTGACAATCAATAAAACAGAAATATTTGAAAAAACTACATGGAGGCCAGCGCTCATTACTTTACTCTTGTGTTTTTCTATTGGAACGATCTTAACCATTGCGCCTGATTTAAGTGAACATTTGGGATTGCATAATAAAGGATTGTTTTTTGCATTTTTTACAGTTGCTTCTTTACTCATAAGGGTACTTGCTGCTAAAGTTTCGGATCGATTCGGAAGGGTGCCTGTATTAATCGTATCTTCTTTTGTATTGGTGATCGCATTAATTGTTTTGGCATTTTCCAATTCGGTTGTATTAATGATGATTGGTTCTGTTGTTTATGGGTTGAGTTGGGGCATCAATAGCCCCGCCTTAAGTGCATGGACGGTAGATCTTTGTGCTCCAGAAAATAGGGGGAAAGCCATTGCCTCAATGTATATCGCATTAGAGATTGGAATAGGAGCAGGGGCCATTTTTTCTGCATGGATTTACAATAACAATGCGCAGTATTTTACCTATGCATTTTTATTGCCTGGTTTTTTTGCATTGCTTGCATTTGGCTTACTTATTCGGTGGCATAATTCAGCTAAACCAAAGCAATTTTCTTCCCCGGAATAGTTTGAATAATATCCAATAATTCTAAATTCAAAACAATACTTGCCATTTTACTACTATTGTATCCTGTTTTAATCAATAATTCATCCATCGAAAACGTTGATTGGTTTTGTAAAATTTCAATAATCGTTTGTTCTTCTTTAGAAAGTGTTTTAAATAATTCTGCTTGTTTTGTTATGGGATCTTTCTTTGTTTTCCAATTTAATGTTTCTAATAAATGTTCGGTATTGGAAAACAATATGGCCTTGTTTTCTTGAATCAATTTCAAACAACCACTGCTTTTTGGGTCGTTTAATTTACCAGGTACTGCAAATAATTCTCTGTTATAATGAAAGGCAAGATCTGCAGTAATCATACTCCCTCCCTTTGTTGCGGTTTCAATTACAATAGTAGCATCGGCCATGCCTGCAACAATGCGATTTCTTCTGGGGAAATTGTATTTATCAGGTTGTGTATTTAAATTGAATTCGGTTAGTAGCCCTCCATGATTTATCATATCATTTGCCAAAGATCGATGCAGTGATGGATATAAATCATCCAATCCATGTGCAAGTACTCCGATGGTATTTTGGTGATTCCTTAGAGCAGCTTTATGTGCTATTGCATCAATTCCAAATGCTAGGCCGCTAATGATCAATGTATTTGCAGGCAATTGTTCAACAATTCTTTCAGTAATCATTTTACCATAACTAGAATTTGTTCTTGTTCCAATAATACTGATTATGCGCTCTTCATTCAAAGAAGCGTTTCCTTTATAATATAGTAGTATTGGAGCGTCATGGCAGTTGATTAATCTTTGTGGATATTCATTGTTGAAAATGAATAAGGGTTTTATAGAATGCTTTTCTATAAAATTAATTTCTTCGTCAACTCGTTTAAAATCATTCCAAGCAATTATTTTATTAGCACTCCATTCGCCAATTCCTTCAATCTGACAAAGTTCTTTTTTGTTTGCTTTGAAAATGTCTTTAGCATTTACAAAATGTTCCAATAATTTTTTTTGTGAAACAGGGCCAATGGTCGGAACCATGGTAAGTGCAATCTGATACTTTAAATCTGGATGCATGCATTTGTTTCATCCAAAATGCATCAATTTCTGATAAATTGATTAGGTATTTATACCTTAAAGCTGCGTGATTGTAACGGTGGTTCTTCTGTTTTTAGATCTTCCTGTTTCGGTTTTATTGTCTCCTATGGGTTGTGAATCGCCATAACCTTTAAATCGAAGTCGATTGGTATTAATGCCTTTGTTGATCAGCCAATCTACTATGGCTTTTGCCCTATTTTCGGAAAGTAATTGGTTGTCTGATTGTTTACCAATATTGTCTGTATGCCCATTGATGGATATTTGAATGGAAGGGTTTTCTACTAGTACTTGTAATAATTTATTCAATTCAATAGTAGCATCTACGGGTAGTTGAAATGAATTACTGGTAAATTCTATATTTCTAAATGTTAAACTGGCATTCAATTCGATTGGCTGAAGGGTAATATCTTTTTGATAAACACTGTCTGCTGCTTTGTTGCTTAATTGGTACAATTCATTAAAGTATAAGTATCCTTTTCTATTAACAGAAAAAGTATAGTCTTTTCCAATAGGAAGTGTTATAAAATATTCACCTGTTTCATCTGTTTGAATCTTCATCAACGCATTGCCAGTTGCATTGTTAATCAACTCAACAGAAGAAGGCAATCTTTTTCCCGTTTTTTTATCCGTAATTTTCCCTTTTACATACAATGTTCTATTTGGTCTGATATCAGGTCTCATATCAAACTTATATAAATCCAGTTGCCCTCTGCTATCGCTTCTGTCGCTTGCATAATAAGCGGTTAAACCATCAGCAGAAACTGCTAAACTGCCCTCGTTTTCAATGGTATTAATAGGGTATCCTAAATTTGCTGGAATACCCCATTCGCCTTTGCTGTTTTTTCTAACGATGAATAAATCGGATCCGCCGTATCCTTGTAAACCATCGGATGTAAAATACATGGTTTGATTATCGGCATGAATAAATGGAGCTTGATCGTCTCCAGCAGTATTAATGGTAGCACCCATATTAATGGCAGGAGACCATTTACCGTTGGATTGTAGATTGCTCATATAAATATCTGATCCTCCAAAACCACCAGGTCTGTTGCTGCTAAAGTAAAGCACTCTTTTGTCGGGGCTAATTGTGGGAGAACTTTCCCAGAATTCAGTATTGATGGCTTCACCTAAATTTTGAGGTTCACTCCAACCTTGTGGTGTATAATTGGAAATATATAAATCAAAATTACCAAAGCCCCCTTCTGTAAATCGAGCTGTAAATAACATCCATTCTCCATCTTGCGAAACAGTGATTGCGCCCTTCTGCGATTCGAAATTAATATCTCCTTTAATTAAACTTGCTCTGCCCAATTGTTTTCCATTGATTGTACTCTGATAAAAATCTTCTCGTATTTGATTTCCTCTTCTGGTAAAAACCAATAAACTATCTGTAACAGTTACAGATGGAAAATATTCGGCAGCAGGTGAGTTTACACTGTCGCCTAAATTGATTGGACTAAATTGATAATCAGTGATAGGATGTTTTGCAGCATAATCAAGTGCAAATTCAAAACATTTTTTTCTGAATTTGGCACTTTTAATACTCCTATCATTCAATTTGGGAATTTGAAGAAATCGATTCACTGCATATAACGCATCTGTAAATTGACCATTACCGGCCAAGTTTATTGAATAGGGAAGTTGATATACAGCAAAATAAATAGAGTCTTTTTGTTTGGCTATTTCGTAAAATTGAATTGATCGCTGGTATTGTTTTAATTCTCCAAAAGCTCCAGCAAGCGATAGATAACCATCTAAAAAATCAGGATCTTCTTTTACTGTATTCAGCAATAATGGAACAGCTTCTTTAAATGAATCATCCCTTAAAAGCGAAATTGCTTTTTCATAGTTTGCCAATATTTTAGGGTTTACCCGATCTGCATTGTAGTTGAGTTGAGCTTGGGTAGAAAATCCCACCAAAAAAAAGACTATTGTAAAAAGTAGTTTCATCTTATTTCAATCAACAATATCGGTAAAATATAGGCAGTAATTTGTTAAAATAAAAAACCCTGCAATTTTAGATTGCAGGGCATTATTCTAATAATGGTTTTAAAAATTCTTGCTTCCGTTTGGTTGATAGGTATAACGGAAGGTATAGTATCTTTGTTCGGATAGTTTGATTGCGTCAGATGCTGTTGCAGGAGGGGTTACTCCACCTTTGTAATAATTTAAGATTTCTAGTTTTGCATATTTTCCCGAAGCGGTTCTGATCATTAATACCCTTCCTGGAATTGGATTTACCAGGTTATTGATTGCATCGTAAACAAACCAACCTCTATTGCTTCCGGCAGGTATGGCAAAAGAACTGGGTGCATTGTCTACTTTAAAAGTAGAGTCTGCAGGTACAGCGCTAAGATTGTTGTACAAACCAATAAATACAAAACCTCCACCTAAACCTGGTCCACTATTTCCACCATTGATAATAATAGAAGTGCCCCTGAACCCAATATCCCATTTTGTTGTTGCACTATCTGCAGTTGTAATTTTTTTATTGGTTTCTAAACTATAGAAACTGTATTTGCCTGATCCAAATGGGATACCCTGTGGAGTTAATCCGATAATGGTGTCGGCCGCCAAATTGTTAACTGTTATTGAACTGGTTGGCGTGTTGTTGCTTGTAGCAGTTTCTGTTGCTTTATTGCAAGAAGCCAATGTGATGATCAATCCAATCATGTAGATTCCCTTTTTCATATATGTCTATTTTTTGTTTTTTTGAATAAATTGATAGGTGATAGTGGTATAAAAAATGCGGCCTGGCATATTTGGTAAATTATTGATATCGGTATAGTTCAGCAGATTGTTGACCCCGATTTGTAAATTCAACTTTTTGGCAATTGTTTTTCCAATGGCTGTATTTATCTGAACAAATCCTTTGGCAAAAGCATCGTTGGTATTGAACAATCCGTTTCCGTCAGTATCTGTAACAGCCCACTTAGATCTGTAGATGAATCGAATGTTTGCAAATGCATTGTTCTTTTCGTATTGAAGTTTTAAATTACCCATGTGTTTGCTTCTATTGGGTAAGCCAACATATTCACTTTTTTGCATTAACCTACTAAAACCATTTTCGTCTCTGGTGAATACTTTTCCTTCTTCTATCTTTTTGATTTCATCTTTATCCCCTGATAGTAAAAATTGATATCCAGCATTGATATTAAATGTATTGGAAAATTGAAATTGAACATCTGTTTCTAAACCTTCGGTATATGCGTTTTTTAAATTGAGGTAACTGAAAATTTGTGAGCCCCCCGTTCTGAATGCTACCAATCTATTATCGATTAAGTTTTCAATATTGTTTCTGAACAAATTAAATGTTAGTTGTATTTTTTTATTGGGATTAAAACTTCCTCCGAAATTGATTCCGGTTGAAAATTCTGGTTGTAATTCGCCAAGTCTGTAAAAATCATTTTCTAAACTAGCAATCTGTCCGATGCTATTTAATTGTGTAATAATTTTTTGTGCTTCAACTGTACCAAATACACTGTATCCTCCGGCAGCTGTATTGGTAAAATTTAAATAGAGTTGTCTAAAATCAGGAGCTTTGAAACCCCTTCCTATTGAGGCTTTTAGATTGAAAGCGCTACTTGGTTTATATTGAACAGCTAGCTTTGGACTGAATGCAGCTGCGTACAATTCATTGTTGTCAAATCTTGCACCTGCTATCACTGTTAATTGCGTAAATGGCTTCCATTCAGTTTGTAAAAAAGCATAACCTATTTGATTTGTTTTGGTATTCTCACTTTTGTCATAACGGGTACTATTGGCTGATTCTTTTATATAGCCAACCCCTGTATTTACTTCCAATAAATCGTTGATGATAAAATCTGTTTGGTTTTCGATTCTACCAAATTGTTGCTTGAAATAATCGGTGTATGGCGCTCCATTGGAAGTAACCAATTCTTGTAATGATTCGTACCTTGTTGCGTAAACCCGTGAAGTGTTTTTTATATGACTATTGAATCGGTGTGCTAGTTGAAAAGTTGTATTGTGATCTTTGTTTTTTTCAATACCATTTGAAGTGGTAACTATACCATTATTGGTTACCGCAATGATATTAATGATTTTTTCATCATTTATTCGAAAGTTTAAAGAGGCGTTCGTTTTATCAGATAGATAGTAGTTTAAATTGTGCTGCATGGTAAAGCGCTTTATTGGCGCTATTGATCTTTCAACGCTATTGGGCCGAATGCTAAATCCATCCGTTGCGTAGTTATTCAAAAATCCTTGGTAAGCCAATTTGTTTTTTCTAATGCTGCCATTGAAATTGATATCGGATGTATTATAGCTACCATAACGTGCAGAAAGATTCAGCGTGTTTCTATTGGGCTTATCAGTAATGATATTAATCACTCCGGCCATTGCTTCACTGCCGTATAAACTAGATGAAGGTCCTTTTACAATTTCAATTTGTTTGATATTGCCAACAGTAATTCGATTTAAGTCTAGTACTCCGGCTGTTCTGCCAATCAATGGCTCTCCATCAATTAAAATCAATGTATAATCTGGGTTAAGGCCTTGCATTTGAACGCCTGTTCCAAATCCATTGGTCATATAAATGCCTGTCTGTTCTTGTAAAATATCATTTAATCTAACCGACCCTGCTTGTTGAATTTTCTTTTGATTGATGATGGTAACAGGAACTGCAACATTGCTTAATTTCCTTTCTGTTTTTGTGGCTGTTACAACCACTTCATTTACCATGCCCAACAGCGTATCAGACACTTGCGCTGTTAGCGTACAACATGAGAAAACTACAACCATACCAAGGAGCCTCTTCATCAACATTTTCCTTATTTCTGCTGCAAAGGTGCAATAGCTTTAAAAGGCAATTGTCATGAAAATGTAGAACGAGAAGACTATTTTGAATATTGACTAAACTGTGACAATTCAATTATGCCTAAGGAATGTTTAGGTATTTATGTACTTGGTTGCTCATTCTCCATTTAGGATGTAATTGTATATATTCAATAATGGATGGAGTTATTTCTGCTGCCTTATCCCACTCAGGTTGCAGGTATAACAAACATTCTTTATTTACCAAGGCTGCATATTCTTCTGCCCATTCAAAATCGTGTTTATTGTAAACAACCACTTTTAGTTCATTGGCCTTTTCAATAATTGCTGGCAAGGGTGCTTTGAATTTTTTGGGAGACAAACAAATCCAATCCCAAGTACCAGTTAATGGAGAAGATCCTGATGTTTCTATATTTGTTTCGAAACCATTTTCTTTTAATTGATTGGTGAGCTGAGATAAATCATGCAATAGAGGTTCGCCTCCTGTAATTACTGCTAATCTTGAAGGATGCTGATTGGCTTCATTTACAATATTATTGATATTGATTTGAGGATGTTTGTTGGCATCCCAACTGTCTTTTACATCGCACCAAAAACAGCCTACATCACAGCCGCCTAGCCTAATAAAATAGGCCGCTCTTCCTTGATGAAAGCCTTCGCCTTGTAAAGTATAAAAGGCTTCCATTACTGGTAAGCTTGCTGCCAAATTAGTTGTCATATCGTTTTGAATAATTGCAAAATTAACCTCTATTGTGTAGATATGCCTGCATGGTATTTTTTAATAAACCTGCAATGGTCATTAATCCAACACCTCCTGGAACAGGAGTGATGGCACTGCATTTTGGAGCAACACTGCTAAAATGCACATCTCCTTTAATTCTAAATCCTTTTGCGGCTGTTGCGTCGGTTACTCTGGTTATACCTACATCAATTACTACTGCACCTTCTTTAACCATTTCTGGTAAAACAAATTCTGGTTTGCCTAATGCAGCAACAATGATATCTGCTTGTAAACAAATTTCTTTTAAATTATGTGTATGCGAATGACAGATTGTAACAGTGCAATTTCCTTGAGGGATATTACTGCTCAATAAAACACTCATCGGTCTTCCAACAATATTGCTTCTGCCAATCACCACTGCGTGTTTGCCCTTGGTTTGAATATTAAAATGCTCGAGCATCAACAAAATTCCATAAGGAGTTGCTGGAATAAATGTGGGCAATCCTTGTACCAATTTCCCAATACTAGAAGGATGAAAACCATCTACGTCTTTAGAAGGATCAATTGCTTCAATTACTTTTTGTTCGCTGATATGTTTGGGAAGTGGAAGTTGAACCAATATTCCATCGATGTCTGGGTCTTTATTCAATGCTTGGATAGTAGATAGCAATTCGGCTTCATCTACTGCATCTTCAAAACGAATTAATGTAGATTTAAAACCACATTCCTCACAGCTTTTTACTTTACTAGCAACATAAGTTTCACTGGCTCCATTGTTGCCAATAAGTATCGCTGCTAAATGTGGGGCAGGTTTGCCTGTAGCTGCAATTGATGCAGTCTTTCTTTTTAATTCTTCTTTTACCGATGCGGCGGCAATTTTTCCATCTAATAATATCATGGGTGCAAAACTATCTGAATTTGTTATTTTATTGCATTAAATATTTATAGTTTATGGTTAAACAAAGCAAGAAAAGGTACATTTGTGTTTTAAATACCAAAAATGGACCAACAACCCAACAATCAATTAAATATTGAAATCAGTGAAGAAGTAGCTGAAGGATCTTATGCCAACCTGGCTATTATTACCCATAGCAACGCTGAATTTGTAATAGATTTTGTAAATGTGATGCCAGGAACCCCCAAAAGCAAAGTAAAATCTCGTATCATCTTTACGCCTATGCATGCAAAGCGTTTTATGAAGGCTTTGGAAGAAAATATTCAACGTTTTGAAGCTGCAAATGGTGCTGTTCAAGATTTAGAACAAATTGAAATCCCCATGCATTTTGGAGGGCCTACTGCGCAAGCATAGAATTCTCTTGTTTATATTTAGGCTTATAGATATTGCAACGCTCTCTGCTGAGAAATGCATTGCTACAATTTGAGAGTTACTTATTACTGCATTTCTCAAAGGTTCGCTTGTGCAATATCTATAAGCCTTCTATAGAATTATTTAGATCAAGGGTAGGAGCTCAAACAGATGTCATTGTTTACGCCTCTCTCAAAAATTACTTAACGGTATTTATAAAATGTTCACTCAGTATTTTTTTCCAACCTCACTCTACCATATTATTAATAATTGGTAATATCACTATCGCTTGGTCAAATTCACGTATAGAAATACCTATAATTTCTTTCGTTCGGCTACAATGAAATAACTCGCTCCAATTATATATGCTTATAGATACTGCAACGCTCTCTGCTGAGAAATGCATTGCTACAATTGGAGAGTTACTTATTACTGCATTTCTCAAAGGTTCGCTTGTGTAAAATCAATGTGCCATGCAATAGTTGATTTCTAATTCTCTCCAAACATTTCCAATAACACTTCTTCATGATAATAGAATCATTTATATCATTCCTTCATCTGCAAAACTGAAATAGCCTTCATCGCTTACGATAATATGATCTGTTACTAAAATGTCGATAAATGATGCGGCGGTTTTTATCTTTTTAGTAAGAATTTCATCGGCAGTACTGGGTTTGAGGTTGCCACTGGGATGATTGTGGCATAGAATAATTCCTGTGGATTGATGTTCTAAAGCCTTCTTCAAAATGATCCTGGGATCGGCTACTGTGCCTGTTATTCCTCCCTCACTCACTACTTCAAAATGAATTATTTTATTAGCCCTGTTTAAGAATAAAACAGCAAATACTTCCCGTTGATGGTATTGAAAATGGGCTTTGAGAAAATGTGCAACATCTCGGCTACTGGTAATTTGCACTTTTGTATGTTTGGCAATATCTCTACGAATGCCTAATTCTAGAGAAGCCTTGATGGCAATGGCTTTTGCTTCCCCCAAGCCTTTAATTGGCAAACTGGCTATTTCTTTTGAACCCATGGTGCCCAACTTATTTAAATCATTTCCTACTAATAAGAGTAATTGTTTTGCTATATCCAAAGCAGAATGGGTTGAATTACCGGAATTGATTAAAATAGCGAGTAATTCGGCATTGCTTAATGCAGCTTCACCTCTAACTATAAGTTTTTTACGTGGTTGATCTTCATTTGCCCAGTCTTTGATAGAATATTTCCTCATGTTATAAACAATTGCAAAATCAATTTACAATTTGTTAATCGGTTTAATATCTTCGCGCAACATATTACACTTATGAATCCTTCTGTTAAGATATTCTCCGGCACGGGTTCTCAAAAGCTGGCTGAAAAAATTGCTCAACGTTTTGGCGCCACCATTGGAAAAATCAATATCCAAAAATTCAGCGATGGTGAGTTTCAACCCATTTTTCTGGAAAGTATTCGCGGCGACTATGTTTTCTTAGTTCAAAGCACATATGCTCCAACAGAAAATTTGATGGAACTCTTGTTGATGATTGATGCAGCTAAAAGAGCAAGTGCCTACAAAGTAATTGCAGTAATTCCTTATTATGGTTTTGCCCGCCAGGATAGAAAAGACAAGCCACGTGTGGCTATTGGCGCAAAATTGATTGCCACATTATTAGAAGCAGCTGGCGCAGATCGTATCATCACCATGGATTTACATGCAGCACAAATTCAAGGATTCTTTGATGTGCCAGTAGATCATTTAGACAGTTCTGCCATCTTTATTCCATATATAGAGCAATTAAAACTAGCTAATCTTGCATTTGCAGCTCCTGATGTTGGCAGTACCAATCGTGTAAGAGAAATTGCCAGCTATTTCAATGCAGAAATGGTGATTTGTGATAAACACCGCAAAAGAGCCAATGAAATTGCCAGTATGGTGGTAATTGGAGATGTAACCGATAAGGATATTGTATTGGTAGATGATATTTGCGATACAGGTGGAACATTGGCAAAAGCAGCAGGTCTATTGAAAGAAAAAGGTGCAAGAAGTGTTAGAGCATTGATTACGCATCCGGTGCTCTCTGGTAATGCATATGAGAATATTGAGAACAGTGTTTTAGAAGAATTGATTGTATGCGATACAATTCCATTACAAAAAGAATCAAGCAAAATAAAAGTGATATCGGTGGCTGATTTATTTGCCATCGCTATTAGAAATGCTTATGAAAATAAAAGTATTACCAGTTTATTCATCCATTCTCAATTGAAGAGTAGGGATAAGTAAGGAAACCATGCTCATAAAAATGATCAGTGACTTGGTCATTTCAGTTTATTCATAAGTAATTGAAATTCAGTTACTTATGAATATTTCCCTCTTTATTTTTACTCTACGCTTAACCCAAAATTCCTAGTACTTATCTCCTCTTTCATAATTGATATCTCATATCTCTTATTTCATCTTTCATAATTCATAATTTTCCTTACCTTCGCCGTCCAAAATTTTAAACAATGAATACAATTACAATCGAAGGTGTTCTGAGGACCGAACATGGCAAAAAAGCCGCCCGCCAGATTCGCTCTCAAGAAAACGTGCCAGGTGTAATTTACGGGGGTGCTGAGGAGGTAAATTTTTACGCTCCAGCTAAGGCTTTCAAGCCATTGGTGTACACTGGTGAATTTCAGTTAGCAGAAGTTAGTGTAGGTAACAAAAAATACAAGTGTATTTTGAAGGATCTACAATTTGACAAAGTAAGTGATCAACTTATCCATGTTGATTTGTTGGAGTTAGTAGGAGACAAAAAAGTAATCGCTACATTACCATTAAAATTCACAGGCGTTTCTGTTGGAGTTAAAGGTGGTGGTAAGTTGGTTACTAAAATGAAGTCTTTAAAAATTAAGGCTTTGCCTAAAGACCTTACTGCAACAATCAATGTAGACATTACCAATTTAGATTTGAATGGTAATATTCGTGTTGAAGATGTAAAAACACCTAATATCGAAATTTTAAACTCACCTAGAATTCCTATCGCTTCTGTGGTGATGACACGTCAATTAAAGCAGGACGAAGCATCTGCTGCAAAAGACGAAAAGAAGAAATAATTCAAGTAGAAACGATCAAGAAGTCCGTTTGGGTTTGCCTAAACGGACTTTTTTTATGAACTAGCAATCAATCAAAAAGCTATTTTTGTAAATAGTATGCATAAATTTTTACTTATCGGATTGGGTAATATTGGTGATGAATATCGACATACTCGTCACAATATTGGATTTGATGTATTAGACGCATTTGTTCGCAAACAAAATGGGTTTTTTAAATTAGACCGTCTTGCTGAAGTAGCCGAAGTAAAATGGAAAGGAAAAACATTTATTTGCATTAAGCCTACCACCTACATGAATTTAAGTGGAAAAGCATTTAAGTATTGGCTGGATAAAGAAAAGCTGGATATCGCCTCAACCCTAACGATTGTAGATGATTTGGCACTTCCTATTAATAAGCTAAGACTCAGGGGAGCTGGTTCTGATGCAGGTCATAATGGATTAAAAGATATTCAATTAATGCTTGGTACCGATGTATATGCAAAACTCAGGTTTGGAATAGGCAATGATTTCCCAAAGGGTAAGCAAGCCGATTTTGTGTTAAGCAAATGGTTGCCATCAGAACAAGCCATTGTAGATCAGAAAATTCAGGCCTGTTGCGATATCATTGAGCAGTTTGCTGCTTTGGGCCTCGAAAAAGCCATGAATACGGCAAATAATTTATCCTTCACATAATAAAAAAGGTTATTTCGTAGTTTAATGTGTAGAAATATCATTTCGGAAGTCCGTTCTCTAACTTAAATGAAACAGTACTATGAAAATTTTTTGCGTTGGCCGAAATTACGCCGATCATGCAAAAGAATTAGGCAATGCCATACCGGAAGAGCCGGTGATTTTCATGAAGCCAAAGACTGCTTTATGGCAGTCTGACAAGCCTTTTTATTATCCGGAATTCTCCAATGAATTACATTATGAATTGGAATTGGTGTTACGCATATCCAAAAATGGAAAGCAGATTCCCGAAGATCAAGCTGAAAATTATTACGATGCTATTTCAATAGGCATCGACTTTACTGCTAGGGATATTCAAGCAGAATTAAAAAAGAAAGGATTGCCTTGGGAGAAAGCCAAGGCTTGGGATAATTCGGCTATTGTTGCAGATTGGCTTCCTTTAACAGATGGAATTTTAAGCAATCCAATACATTTTACTCTATTGAAAAATAAAGAAATGGTGCAGATGGGTAATTCAAGCGATATGATCTTTTCTTTCAACAAAATAGTATCGCATATATCCAATTATTTTTCATTAAATATTGGTGATATGATTTACACAGGTACGCCTGCTGGAGTAGGTGAATGTGTAGTGGGTGATCTGCTAGAAGGATTTTTTGAAACCCAAAAAATGTTTGAACTCGAAATTAAATAATGCTAACACCCAGCATACTCTTACACGCCTATAAACTCATGATGACTGCTAAGTCTATGAGTGAAACTTACAATGCAAATCGTACTATATGTAAGTATGTGCATTCCACATCGAGAGGGCATGAAGCCATTCAAATAGCAACAGGATTACATTTATTACCCTGCGATTGGGTGAGCCCTTATTATAGAGATGATAGTTTGATGTTGGCAATTGGCTTCACTCCATATGAATTGATGCTTCAATTATTGGCCAAAAAAGATGATCCTTTTTCTGGGGGTAGATCTTATTATTGCCACCCTAGTAGCAAAGATGAAAATAGGCCTTCTATCATTCATCAAAGTAGCGCAACAGGTATGCAGGCCATACCAACTACAGGTGTTGCACAGGGTATACAGTATTTAGAAAAATCCAATCCAAATGCATTGCGCAAATCGGCTGATGGAAAATCTCCAGTGGTTGTATGTTCTATAGGAGACGGTGCAATGAGTGAGGGAGAAGTAAGTGAGGCATTGCAGTTTGCCGTATTAAAGCAATTGCCTATTGTTTATTTAGTTCAAGATAATCAGTGGAGTATAAGTGCAAGTGCAGATGAAATTAGAACCATGAATGCTTATGAATACGCATCTGGTTTTAAAGGATTGAAAAGAATGCAGGTAGATGGCAGTGATTTTATGCGTTGTTACGAAACCATGGAACAGGCAGTAAGTTACGCAAGAAACGAGCGAAAGCCAGTTATTGTGCATGCAAAAGTGCCATTGCTCGGACATCATACAAGTGGCGTAAGAAAAGAGTTTTATAGAAGCAGAGAAGATTTATTGAAGCATGGTTTATACGATCCAATTCCTAAACTAAGAATGTTATTGAATGGGATTGGGTTTTCCGATTATAAAATCAATCAAATCGAAAGCGATACACTTGCATTGGTGTTGAATGATTTTAATTTGGCACAAGCTGCTGCAGAGCCAGATATATCTTCGGTAGATGAGCATGTATTTGCACCAACAACTGTTCGCGAAGAAAAAGGAATAAGAACCCCTAAATCAGGAGAACGTGTAATGATGGTAGATGCCGCATTGCATGCCATTGATGAAATAATGGATCAACACCCAGAGGCTGTTTTATATGGCCAGGATGTAGGTAGAAGACTCGGAGGTGTATTTAGAGAAGCAGCCACGCTTGCTGAAAAATATGGAGACAACAGGGTATTCAATACAGCTATTCAAGAAGCCTATATTATTGGATCTACTGTAGGGTTATCTGCTATGGGGTTAAAACCGATTGTAGAAATTCAATTTGGAGATTATATCTATCCGGGATTAAATCAGTTGGTTACCGAAGTAGCCAAGTCTTGTTATTTGTCCAATGGAAAGTTTCCTGTTCAAATGTTGTTGCGTGTACCAGTGGGTGCATATGGAGGGGGTGGACCTTACCATAGTGGAAGTATTGAGAGTACCTTATTGTCTATCAAAGGGATAAAAATAGTCTACCCATCAAATGCAGCGGATATGAAGGGTTTGATGAAAGCTGCTTTTTTAGATCCTAATCCGGTGATCATGTTGGAACATAAGGGATTGTACTGGAGTAAGGTTCCTGGAACAGATGATGCTAGAACAATTGAGCCTTCTAAAGATTATGTACTTCCGTTAGGAAAGGCCAATGTGATATTACAGGCTGATATGGAGAAGGTTAGAAGAGGGGAGACGGTTTGTATTATTACATATGGAATGGGAGTATATTGGGCCAAATCAGCTGCAGAAAGATTTCCAGGTCAAATAGAGGTGCTCGATTTAAGAACTTTGTTTCCAATAGATGAAGAGATGGTGCTTAGTTCGGTAAAACGCCATGGAAAAGTATTGGTATTGAGCGAAGAACAGCAAAATAACTCATTTGCGGAAGCATTATCATTAAGAATATCCAATGATTGTTATCATTTCTTAGACGCAAAGGTGGAAGTTATGGGAGCTAAAAACCTTCCCGTAGTGCCAATTCATCTGGAATTGGAATCTGCTATGTTACCCACAGCCAATAAAGTTGCAGAGCGAATCAGCAAATTGTTGGATTACTAGCCTTTTTCTTTTTACCGAAACCCCCTATATTTGCAGCCCATAAGGATGAATGGCGAGGTAGCTCAGTTGGTTAGAGCGCAGGATTCATAACCCTGAGGTGATGGGTTCAATTCCCATTCTCGCTACACGAACCCCTCAACGCAAGTTGAGGGGTTTTTTAATGCGCAGACGCGAAGCAAGCTTGCTTGCTGGAGCGGATAAGCGTTAAAAAACCACAACGGCGAAGCCGTGGGGGTCGTGTAAAGCCCCACCCCAAGGAAAGTCGGCGCAGCGAAGCGGAGCCGACAATTCCCATTCTCACTACATCATAATCAAGGACTTACGTTAAATCGTGGGTCCTTTGTTGTTTCTGCGTGAGGTTTTTATTCTAAATTTAGGTACGTGAAAATGACAATATTATATTTAAGTATTTTGGTATCCCTTTTTTGGTTGGCTAGTCGTTTTATAAATTTGTATCAATTTGCTTTGGTTGGAGCTATTTTTGAAATTCTGTGGCTTCCAATGATACTAATGGTATTTTGTCTTCCACTGATTTCATTCTATTATTTATTCAAAGAAAAATTTAGTGTCAATTCTTCTTATTTATATGCAATCCTAATAATGATATTTACATTTTTAATCATTTTATTTTTCAAGTAAAGCGTTTCGTTAGTTATAAAAAGTTTTTAGACTTCAATAATTGCACCCGTTATCATTAATTCACCACTTCTTGAGGAAAACACCCCCTGAATTTGTTGAGTTATAATAACTAATTATTCTGCTAATAAACCTTTTACTTCAGTTTGTAGTATTGGGATATGGTTGATAACAATTCCCCAGATAATTTCATCAGATACTGAATCGTAACCGTGAATAATTCTGTTTCTTGTGTCTACTATTTTTCTAGCATTTGAAATTTTGATAGCCTCATCTTTTGTAATAATTCTGCTCAATGCTTCTCCTATAATTTCAATATTTCTTTCTATGGCTCTTCTTGTACGAAGATCATCTTTATAGGTTGAAAATTCTTTAGGGATATCAATAAAGAAACTATCTATTTCCATGATAGCATTCAAAATATCATAAAGCCACGCCTTTATTTCATTATCCATAAACAAGTTCTTTGGTTTGATTGACCACTTGTTTAAAATAAGGGTTCTTGATAGCCTGCTCCTCCAATAAGTCTACTGGAC
>CANGTR010000004.1 GCA_947456855.1 Sphingobacteriia bacterium
AAGCCAGTTTATCAGACGGTTTATTGGATGTGGTGGTTGTTCAAAAAATGAATAAAGCAAAACTACCATTTGCCATTCTCAGGCAAATGAGGGGCAATAATAAATTACAAAAACTGGTGGACGACATGAGTACTAAAACCATTTTGTATTTTCAAACACCCAGTTTATCCATTAAAAACGAAAAATTGGCGCCCTTGCACATTGATGGCGAACCAAGAGAAACAGCGGAGGCATTAGATATTCGGATTATCAAAGATGCATTTCTACTATTACAGCCCTAGCATTTTATTGAGCTTGTATCTGTTTAAGCCGCTGGAAAGATGCTTGATTGATTGGATTAGACAATGCATTGGCAATATCTCTTTTTTCTGCAGCTGTTAAGTGAAAGCTTAAACTTGCAGCAGCATCTTTTGAAGCAGGAACATATTGAAATGGAATTCGATAAAAATTAGGACCATAGGTTTTACTCAAATAATCCAATTGATCGTGTTGCGCATAATCCTGCATTTTATACCAGTTGTTTTGAAGAATTAAAAAGGGCTTTGTTAAAAATCCAATCAATGAATTACTCTCCAATGGTTTATCCCAATCACTCATACTTCTGTCTCTAATTTGAATAACAATCACTTTTGAGGTATTCTCTTTGAGCCAATCTTTAAAAACTTCTATAAATCGCAAGGAAGACTCCTGGCCAAAATTATCCCTTAAGCCAGCATCCATAACATCTACAATAGGATTGGAGGGCAGCCATACATTGGGCAATACATAAGGGAATGTAGCATTCATTCTCAAGGCAGTAAGCAAACTAATTCCTTGGCTATTTTGTTTTTTAAACAATGTATGAAAATCGATTGCATCAGGATCGAAAGATTCTATTTGTTGATTATTGGATATTGGCTTCATTAAAAAACGAACAGGTCTTGTGGCAAGAATCATTTTTCTTCCATCTCTAGTAATCACCGAATTAAAAAATATTGCTGGCAACAAACCTTTTTGTTCTGCTTCTTCATAAGCCGAAATAGGTTTGTCTAAAACAGATGCTGTGTTCTCATTTAATTTTTGTTCAAAAGCATATCCCCTGTCTTTAATATATGCAAAGCCATTATAGTTAAATTTTTGTGCAGGGCTTAACAAGTCTCTGGTAAGAAAAGAAGAAAAAATCGGGCTCAATAAATCTTTGGTAATATTGGTAATGTATTGTTTGTCTTGCAAATTAATCTTGGCGCCCTTTAATTGTTGATATTGCAATTCTCTAAAATAAGCAGCCCCCAACATTCCGCCGGAAGCACCACTGATTAATATGGTTTGTTGCATTAATTGTCCATTTAATTGCTTGTTTAATTGTTGAAGTGTGTTCATGGTAAATGCCGCACTTCTTAAACCACCACCACTGGTATTGATAATATACAGAACTGGTTTGGGAGAAGACTGTCTTGATTTCCAATTATTCAAAATGGTTAAATATGCTTGCTTGTCTTTTTGAATAAGCGAATCATTGGCCATTTCGTTAATGGATGCTCTACTATAAATGGGTCGATCTTTTTGATTAAGATAATTTATACCATATGCTTTGTTTCTTGGATCGATAATTTCTTTTTGATACAAGATATTTGCAATAATATAAAGAAGCACAACTACTGGGATACTCCATGAACGCAAGAAAATAGAAAGTGCTCCTGCAAATGCAATTAAAATAGAAAAGAATAAAGTAATACTAGCTGCTGCAGGTAATTGAAACAATTGAGTATCAGAACTATATCCTACTAAAATTAAAAAAATAAATGCAAGCGTAATTGCTAATACTGCTGCCACATGATGCCGATTAAATACAGCATCCAAAAATTCTTGACTATAATGCCTTACATCACGTGGTTTACGCAAACGAAATCCAGCACTTAAAAACCAGTCCACCCGCATTTCATACTTTTCTTTAGGAAGTATTGTAGTAAAGGCCACTCGCTGGTACTCCTTATGTTCATATTTAATTGTAGTAGATAATGTATAATAAATGGTTTTATCGGCGCTGAAAAAATAAACAAATGCAATCAATAAAGACAAAATCAAACCACCCATATAACCTAACGTCAACAAAAGAATTTCTTTGGTTGAAAACAATTCTTGCGAACTAGCATAATGAATTGCGTTGAGTAAATAAAAAACCAAGAAAGCCAACGGAATGATGGCATTATTGATACAATATTTTAAAAAGGGCTGCGCGTTGGTTGCTAAAAATCGCATGTTTTTCCCATGCAAAATAAAAGTGGTGATATTCCAACTCATGATAAAAACACCAGAAGCAAATCCCACAATAGAAGTACTTAAATAAGTTACTTCACCAAAGTATTCCGGAGCCAGAAACAGTGAATCTGCTCCAAAGGTTTTCATAAAATTTCCTGCAACAGTTGCAAACAACAGATACCAGAATAACAGAAACACCTGGTATCTTCTGAAATGAATCAGAAAAAGTTGAATGGGTAAAGAAAACCAAATGCCAATCAAGTATTTCTTCATACAACTAAGATGATTAAATACTTCATCTCGCTGCACTAAGTTACTTAAATTATGCTGTTTCTTTTCTAATTACAAATAAGGTTAACACCAATGAAAGCAATAAAAGCATTCCAGTTAATTGGTGCAATTGAGCTGTCCATTCAAATAACCCCCAATTTCCTGGTATTATTCCTTTACTAAACAATACGGTTCCTATTCCAAGTGCAACTTGTATCAAAACAATAATCAATGGCCATTTTTTTACCCGATTGAAAAGGATTGATCCATTGATTTTATTCAAACTCAAAGTCCACAAGGCTATTAAAATGATTAACAGGTAAGCTATCCCACGATGGATGAAATGAATCAAAATGGTATTGTCAATAAAATTGAGGAAGAATGATTGATCCTTGAATAATTGATCAGGAACCCATGCTCCATTTATGGTGGGCCAGGTAGAAGCTACGCTTGCTGCTTTATGACCTGCCATTAATGCTCCATACAATAATTGCACTACCAATAAGCCCAATAATAAACAATTGATTTTAAGCGCTTTTGAATTTCGAACCAATTGCGCTTGCTTTATCAAACAACTCAAGGCAAACCAAAATGTATAACTAAGTAAGCCCATTGCTAAAATAAAATGCAGCGCCAATCGGGTTGGTTTAACGTATACAGCATCACCTGATAAGCCACTGGCCACCATGATCCAACCTACTCCTCCTTGCAATGCTCCTAAAAGAAATAGCACTGCCAATGGTTTTACCATTTCTTTTTTAAAGGCTTTCTTCCATAAAAACCAAATAAAACCAAATGCAAATACCAAACCAATTGTTCTAGCCCAAAGCCTGTGAAACCATTCCCAGAAAAAAATATATTGAAAATCTTTCAAGGAGAATTCAAAATTGAGCAACTGAAACTGTGGGGTTTGTTTGTATTTATCAAATTCAACCAACCAAGCTGCTTCATTCAATGGAGGCAGGGTTCCTGTAATTACATTCCATTCGGTTATAGACAACCCACTTCCTGTTAAACGGGTGATTCCGCCTAGGGCAATTTGTACAACCGTCATCCCTACTCCTATCAATAACCAAATAGCAACTTGCTTATCCGACCTTTTCAATTGATCCATATTTTTATATTTTCTGTTCAATTACAAAGGTATAACAACCAAAACGGTAGTTTTGATTAAATCAATTTGATACTATTGATCCAATAACTGAATTTTACCCCATGTTACCCTCTTTTTACCAGGATATGTTATTGGAAGCAGGTTGTGATGAAGCTGGAAGAGGTTGCTATGCCGGGCCAGTTTTTGCAGCTGCTGTTATTTTACCAAGGGATTTTAAACATCCTTTATTAAACGATAGTAAGCAAGTGGCAGAAAAACAACGATTGGTACTAAAAGAAGTGATTGAATCGAATGCAATTGCCTGGTCGGTTGCAAGTATTGAAGTAGAGGAGATTGATTCCATCAACATACTTAAAGCAAGTTTTAAAGCCATGCATACAGCAATAGCGCAGTTAAAAGTTGATCCAGCATTTTTATTGATTGATGGAAACCGATTTATACCCTATAAAAAAATACCCCATTTATGTATTGTAAAAGGGGATGGAAAATATGCATCTATTGCTGCGGCAAGCATATTAGCTAAAACGCATAGAGATGCGTATATGGAAAAAATACACCACCAGTTCCCGCAATATGGTTGGAATAGAAATAAAGGGTATGGCACATTAGAACATCGAATTGGGATTGAAAAAAATGGACTATGTATTCACCACCGAAAAAGTTTTAATATAGTTCCATCCCAAATGACTATTCCTTTTTAATCCATTTCCCAAATTCCTGCGCCCTGACGCACCAATTCATATGCTGGTTGGGTACAATCAATAATGGTAGATGGTACTATACCTCCATTTCCTCCATCTACTACAATATCAACTAAGTTCTCAAATTTTTCGTGCATCAATTCAGGATCTGTATATTCCTCTACCATATCGCCAGGTAAGGATGCAGATAATATTGGACGACCCAATTGTTCTACAATTGTTCTGGCTATTAGGTTATTGGGGATTCTTAACCCAATGGTACTTTTTTTGCTTTGCAATAATCGCGGCACTTCTTTACTAGCTGGAAGAATAAAAGTATATGGACCAGGCAAATGACTTTTTAATACCCGATACAAGGATGTATCAATTGGTTTACAGTATTTACTCAGATCACTTAAATCGTTACAAATAAAACTCAACTGTGCTTTATTAGGATCTACTTGTTTAATTCTTGCAATTCTTTCGATGGCTTTTGGTTGAAAAATATCGCATCCTAAGCCATAGATCGTATCCGTTGGATAAATAATAATTCCACCATCTTTTAAACAATCAATGATTGTTTTTATATGCCTTGGGTTGGGATTATCAGGATGCACATGCAATAACATACATGAAGTTAAGCCTAAAAAACGAAGACGGCTAAAGCCGTCTTCTGTTTGTTTGTAACCCCTGGTTAAATAATCATAATTACAATGAATAGTCACCATCCGCTGTAATTACAAGGTAAAAGTAGACAGCAGAAAAAAACCAAACAAGGTATTATACACTGATTTTTAATAGGTTAATTAACGGCCAAAAAAAGGTAGCAATTCATTGGTTTTAAGGTTTTTTTAAGTTAAATTCGTTACAGAAAATTGCTCTTATAATTACAATTAAACTGCATGAAAAAGATTGTTTTAGTAGACGACCATGTCTTGCTAAGAAATGGTTTATGTAACATAATTAGTAGTTTCCCTGGATACAGCGTTTTATTCGAGGCAGATAATGGCAAAGATTTTATACGG
This sequence comes from Sphingobacteriia bacterium, assembly GCA_947456855.1. GTDB lineage: Bacteria > Bacteroidota > Bacteroidia > Chitinophagales > Chitinophagaceae > Sediminibacterium. The sequence continues at coordinate 5,328 of CANGTR010000004.1, forward strand.
CAACTACTTGCCAATAACCTTCCTGATATGGTATTATTAGATGTTTCTATGCCAGAAATGAATGGATACGAAACAGCCAATTGGTTATTAAAAAATTATCCGGCCATTCCTGTTTTGGTGTTGAGCATGTTTAATGAAGAAAAATGCATTATCAAAATGCTTCAATTAGGAGTCAAAGGATATATTTTGAAAGATATTAAACCACTGGAACTACTTCATGCCCTGGATATGGTTTATGAGAAAGGAATGTATTTTAATGAATTATTGTATGACAATTTAGTGCACACGATTAAAAATGGTGTTTGTGAACCCGAGGATCCTTATCAAAAATTAATCAATTTACCGGAACGTGAAAAGGAGTTCTTAAAATGGGCTTGCACCGAAAAAACATTAAAAGAAATTGCTGCAGAAATGTGTTTAAGCCCAAGAACAATAGATGGTTACAGAGATAATTTATTTGAGAAACTAAATGTAACCAGCCGTGTTGGCTTGGTATTATTTGCTTTAAGAACAGAAGTAGTAAAACTATGATTTGATTTCCCAAACCTCTCTACCGCGTAATAATTTATCTAGGTTTCCTTTGCCTTTGGTAACAATTGTTTCTTCAATTTGCATAGCCATTACATCTTCGTAACATGGACGATCGGTTTCAAAAAACACACCGAATGGTCTTGGGAAATGCCCTCCTTCTTTATTCGGGTTGTCGAACATTCTGGTTAAAACTTGGGCTTTATAAAAATCGCGCTCATCGTGAACCCATAAATCATCGGTACTTGCGCCTTCTCCTAATTCAACTACAACAGGCTTAAATCCATCCAATTTAATGCCTTTGTTTTGGCTAGCGCCAAAGATCATTGGCTTACCATGTTCCAAGAACAATGTTTCTTCTGCCTTGGAGGATTTCTCTGTGAATATTTCGAAAGCACCATCATTAAAAATGTTGCAGTTCTGATAAATTTCTAAGAAAGAAGATCCTTTGTGTCCGTTGGCTCGAGTAAGCATGTATTGCAAATGCTTGGGATCACGATCCATTGAACGTCCGATAAATGTGGCGTCTGCTCCCATGGCCAATGCCAATGGATTAAAAGGATGATCGATACTGCCAAAAGGCGTACTCTTGGTAACTTTATTCTCTTCAGATGTGGGAGAATATTGCCCTTTGGTTAAACCATAAATCTGGTTATTGAACAATAAAATATTTACATCAAAATTTCTTCTTAATAAATGTATGGTATGATTTCCGCCAATGCTTAGTCCGTCTCCATCACCTGTAACAATCCAAACACTTAATTCGGGGCGAGATGCTTTTAGTCCACTGGCTACAGCTGTTGCACGTCCATGGATGCTATGCATTCCGTAAGTATTCATATAATAAGGGAAACGACTGCTGCATCCAATGCCGCTAATGATTACAATGTTTTCTCTTGGCACACCAATTGTAGGCATTACTTTTTGTACCTGCGCTAAAATGGAATAATCTCCACATCCAGGACACCAACGAACTTCTTGGTCAGTTGCAAAATCCTTAGATGTTAAAACGGGGCTAGCGATTGTTTCTGTACTCATATAAATAGATTATCCAACAAAGTAATAAAGTTACATATTCGGAAGGGAAAATACCAATTTTTCAATTTTGGGTACCAATAACTGCTTAATGCTTTGCATTAAGCTCCTCCCAATACTCGGCAGCCCTTCTGGTATGTGGTATTACAATGGTTCCACCTACAATATTGGCCACTGCAAATACTTCATACATTTCTTCGGTATTCACTCCTAATTCATGGCTTTTGCCTAAATGGTACTTGATACAATCATCGCAACGCAATACCATACTGGCTACCAAACCCAACAATTCCTTTGTTTTTTTATCCAGCGCTCCTTCATCATAAGTATTGGTATCTAGATTCCACAACCTTTTCATCACTAGGTTATTCTTGCTCAGAATCACTTCATTCATTCTTTCACGATAACTATTGAATTCATTCACCATTTCGCTCATAAAAATATTTTAGACAACAAAAATACAGTGGCTGCATAGAATTATTTGTATTTTGTACGACTAAACTTGCAGATATGAAAAAATTGCTCTTTTTGTTGTTTATCCCATTTTGGGCGATTGGTCAAAACAAAACTGATTTAATCAAAATCACTGATATGCTTCAAATGAAGCAAATGAGCGGCTTGAGTTTTAGCCCAGACGGAAGCAAGGCCGTTTTTGTGTTAAATAGTATTGAGCAAGAAGGAACTAGTAAATGGGAATTCAAATATACCAATCAATTATACCTGGTTGCTACCGATGGTTCAAGTGCCCCGAAAGCCTTGACTACAAAGGAAAGTGCGGGACAGCCTTCATGGAGCCCCGATGGAAAACAATTGGCATTTGTTAAAACGGCTGATGGCAAACCGCAGATCTTTTTATTGTCAATTGATGGTGGTGAGGTGGTGCAATTAACTAAATTTAAATATGGAGCAAGCAATCCTAAATGGAGCCCTGATGGAAAACAAATTGTGTTTGGTGTATCTGTTCCATTCAAAGATTTATTAAAAGATAGTGTACTCAATCCGGGCAAAAGCTTACCGAAATGGCCAATGGAAAAACCAGGATTTAATCAAAATGAATTTTTAAATGCATCTACAGCAAACCCAGATCCTGATGGAACATTAGAAGAAATCAGGGCTTATTTAGAGTTGAATGCAACCGATAAAAAAGCCAAGGTTTTTAATAAATTAAATTTTCAAGAAGAAACTACCACATCTCCTGAACTTTCATTCAGCCACGTATTTGTAACAGCAGTTCAACCTAATTCAATACCCGTAGCTATTACCAAAGGATTTTATCGTTTTGGAAACGCCGTATTTTCTGCTGATGGATCAACCATTGTTTTCACCGGAAGTATGAATGATACACAACATCCAGACCGTGTACAGGAAAGTCAAATATTTACTGCATCCAGCAATGGCGCTAATATGAAAATGATTCTTGGAGCAAAAGGCAAAACCTATAATAGTCCTTCATTATCGCCCTCAGGAAAATGGCTGGCTTTTCAAATGGGTCTGACCAATACAGTTGATATTCCATCTTTAGCTATTATGCCAATTAACGGAACATTGAGTGAGGCTACTATCCTTCCTTTCGACAGAAATAAAGGTGGATTGAATTGGAGTAATGATGAAAAATATATTTATTTCACTGCACAGAGTAATGGTGGAGCACCCATTTATAGGGTTGATGTAAAAACCAAAGCAGTAGAGCAACTTACAGAATCAACGGCAGGCATTAGTAGTTATGATTTATACAATAATCAATTGGTATATGTTAAAACAGAAGTAGCCAACCCTTTTGAATTATACAGTAGTGATGCTTCAGGAAAAAATGCACAGCGCATTAGTAGTTTCAATTACAATTGGGTGAGCAAAAAACAATTGAGCTTACCAGAGAAAAAAACATTTAAAAACGAAAAAGGACAAACCGTAGAATATTGGGTGATGAAGCCTGCTAATTATGAAGCAGGGAAAAAATATCCTGCTATACTGGATATTCATGGTGGACCAACTGCCATGTGGGGACCTGGTGAAAGCTCTATGTGGCATGAGTTTCAGTACTATTGTGCAAAGGGTTATGTAGTAGTATATGGTAACCCAAGAGGTTCGGGTGGATATGGTACCGAATTTTTAAGAGCGAATATGAATGATTGGGGTAAAGGCCCAACATCGGATGTATTAACTTCTTTGAATTTAGCAGCTAAAGATGGTTTTATTGATACAACTAAACTCGCAGTAACTGGTGGATCATATGCAGGTTATTTAGTAGCTTGGATTGTAGGGCACGATCAGCGTTTTAAAGCAGCATGTGCGCAAAGAGGTGTATACGATTTAGGCACTTTCTTTGGAGAAGGAAATGCTTGGCGATTAGTACCCAATTATTTTGGCGGCTATCCTTGGGAAGAAAAATCAAAAGCAATTATCGAAAGAGAATCTCCCATTAAATATGTAGCCAACATTCGTACCCCTTTAATTATTTTTCATGGAGAGAACGATTTAAGAACGGGTGTGATTCAAAGTGAAATGTTGTACCGCAGTTTAAAAGTATTGGGAAGAACCGTTGAATATGTTCGCCATCCTGGCGCCACACATGAAATTACCCGTACAGGAAATAATCGCCAACGAATCGATCAAATGCTCAGAACCATGGAGTTTTTTGAAAGGTTTATTAAGCACTAATAACGGCTTATTTGATGTGTAACGGATTGTTTGTGGCGGTAAATAACCGGTTGACCATTAATTGTTGCTGGTTGCCAATCCGGGCTTATTTTAATATGTAATCTATTATTCTTTAAAGGTGGCAATTGAATTTTGACTTTGCAAATGTTGCAAGAATTTAATTTGCGATTTTCTTATTTTAATAGCTGAAAGATAATAACTGAGTCCACCAAAAAATGTAAATATACTTGTGGCTGCACTGTAATATATGTGAAGACAAAAACCAATTGCTAATAAAATACCTTTAAGATTAGTTATTCGTTGATGAAGATCAGTGGTAGCAAATGGTGGAATTAAATCAATTCTTTTTTCATATTCATTGTTGTGATTATGATTTTTTATCAATTCATTGAATCTATCCAAAAAATTTATGGAATTTTCTTCTGCGTAGCACTTAAATCTAAGTTTTGAGCCAGAAATAGTTGTTATTTGAAAAACATAAAACCTTGTACTTCGATATTCTATATTATAATTTTATAATTCATTTAAAGAATAGATGATTTTTTTTCTTCTTTTTCAAATAATAAAATAGTATTATCAGAAATAAATAATATCATATTTTTCGTAAACCAAGCCGTTAGAATTTCTTTATTAAAATATATAACCTCGTAAAAACTATTTTTAAATGAAATTTTTGTGTCAAACTACTTCAACTTCTTTTAATACACTTTTTAAATACAAAGTTTCTGGGCTAAAATCCTGGCCATTGGGCCATTTAATACTGTCTAAAAAGAGCGTGACTTTATTAAAATAATCTATATTTTGTAATTCTGTAAAAATGCCAAATGTTAAGTAAGGTTTCACATCAAAAAGTCTAACTTCATTAGCATTGAAAATTAATTCTAAAATAAAATTTCCTAATGGATTAACAGCTGTCAATTGATTTTTCATTACTGTAAAGGTTTTATTTCAAATAATTTTTCTCCATTTATTGCTAATTCCCAATTAGCTAATAACTCTTCCCGATGAAGTTCAATCCATGCTATTACTAATCTCAATTTATTTTTAGGTAAATCTCCTTCGAGTACCTCACTATCAATTATACTTATTACACAAGTATATTCCGCATACTTTAGATGTATATGAGGCAAATGATGTTTATCTGTATCAAAAAAATACATCATCACAATGACCCCATAAAACATAGAAATAACCGGCATGAAATTAATATTGTACTAAAATTAATACAAAATAGATACTAATCAATCTTCGCCGCCCCAAAATAAGTATGCAACACTTTAGGCAATTGAATCCCAGCTTCGGTTTGGTTGTTTTCTAATAAGCAGGCAACTATGCGCGGCAATGCCAATGAACTTCCGTTTAAAGAATGCGCCAATTGGGTTTTCCCATCAGCACCTTTAAAGCGGCATTTCATTCTATTGGTTTGGTAATTTTCAAAATTGCTTACACTACTCACTTCTAACCAACGTTGTTGTGCTGCACTGTATACTTCAAAATCGTAAGTGATGGCACTGGTGAATCCCATATCTCCGCCACATAAACGCAAAATGCGATAAGGCAATTCCAATGATTGCAATAAACGCTCTACATGCAAAATCATTTCTTGTAGAATATCGTAGCTTTTATCAGGATGAACGATTTGAATAATTTCTACTTTCTCAAATTGATGCAATCTGTTTAATCCACGTACATCTTTTCCATAGCTACCAGCCTCTCTTCTAAAACAAGGAGAATAAGCGGTCATCTTAATTGGCAATTCGTCTTCCTTTAAAATGGTATCGCGGTACACGTTGGTAACTGGTACTTCTGCCGTAGGGATTAAATAAAAATCATCTTCAGTTGCATGATACATTTGCCCTTCTTTATCGGGCAATTGACCTGTAGCATAAGCAGATGCTGCATTTACCATGAATGGTGGAAGGTATTCGGTGTAACCTGCAGCCGTATTAAAATCCAAGAAATATTGAATCAATGAACGTTGCAATTTGGCCCCTTTGCCAATATAAACCGGAAAACCACTTCCCGTAATTTTATTGCCCAATTCAAAATTGATCAAATTGTATTTGGTAGTTAGGTCCCAATGCGGAACTGCATTTGCATAAAGTGTTGGAATGGTTCCCCCAGTTCTAACTATTTCATTTTCTTCTGGTGTTTTTCCAACAGGCACTTCATCAGCTGGCAAATTGGGTAATTGTACTAAAGCCTCAGCTAGGTCTTTTTCTACTGCAGCCATTTGTTCTTTCAAAGGCTCCAGGGTTTGCTTCCATTCAGCCACGTTTGTTTTGATCAATTCAGCCCCAGCTTTATCGCCTTTGCCCATCATCATCCCTATTTCTTTAGATGCCGCATTCACTTTTGCCTGGGTATCATCGAAAGCTGCCTGTACTCTTTTGCGCTCATCATCTAGCTGTACAATGGTATCTACCATTGCCAAATTGCTAAAATTCTTTTTAGCTAATTTTTCTTTTACCATTGCTGGATTAGCCCTCAAAACACTCACCTGTAACATAAATTGCCCATTTTGCTGCAAATATACCGCTTGGCTTTGGATGATGGCATTCCAAGAGCCTTTACCTTTGTAGCATGTTTATTACCGACGATTTACAACAACGCTGGTGGGCCCTTGAAGCCAAAATGATGGCCAGATTCGATAAAAAGCCCGATTTAGAAGCTATTTTGTTCCTGATTGGCATGCAGGAAACGGGGTTTATGCAAGAAAAAATCTCCAAAGAAGAAAAACAAGACCTTATGCATGTTGCCGTTTGCACGGTTTTGGCCCAAAGTGGTTATTATTTAGTGGAAGGGCATGATCCTGATCATTGGCCTCATTTTAAACAATTGAAACAATTGCCAGAAATGAGCCTACCTGAGCAAGAAAACTTTATCAAAGACCATGTTTTATTGTATTTTGAACAACAAGGATTTTAATTGAAGCACCATTTTGTACTTTTAATTTTATGGCAGCGTTTTTTAATGAATATTTGTACTTATAAAAATCAGTTATATGAATTTTCCAGAAGAACTACGTTACACCAAAGACCATGAGTGGATTCGTTTAGAAGGCAATGTTGCCACTATTGGCATTACCGATTTTGCACAACATGAATTGGGTGATATTGTATATGTAGATATCAATACAGTTGGCAAAGAATTGGCCAGCGAAGAAATTTTTGGTACTGTAGAAGCAGTAAAAACAGTAAGTGATTTGTTTTTGCCTGTAGCAGGAACTGTTACCGAAGTAAATGCTTTGTTAGAAAAACAACCTGAATTGGTAAATACCGACCCATACGGAGACGGTTGGATGATCAAGATGACGGTTACAGATACAGCAACTGTTGAAGCATTGCTAAGCAAAGATGCTTATGCTTCATTGGTAGGATAATTATTTACAGATGGCATGAAATACAATGAGCTAAAAAAGATACTGGGTTTAAATAAATATGAAATCTTTTTAGATAATAAAAAGAATTTCCCCCGTATCTTTTTTCGTTTTTTATAGCATTGATTGCCTAGCAATAAGATCATGAACAAGACATTGTCCTATATTTATCTTTTGCTATTTGTTGTTTCTCTGCTTGGAAGTTTTTATCTATTCTCGCTGCCAGGCGCTAGTTTGCCCTCTATTTATTGGCTGAATATTCCCAATTTAGACAAATACATACACGCTGGTATTTTTTTTACCTTGTGCTATACTGGAACAATCGCGTTACGCATTATCAATAGGGGCAATATAAACAATGCCTATCTATTTCTATTATGCATATTATTTGTTTTGTATGGAATTGGAATTGAATTTTACCAAGAATCCTTTGTAGAAGGAAGGGCATTTGAAATAGCAGATATTGTAGCTGATGGAATTGGGTGTTTGTTTTTTTTAATTTGGTTTTTAATTAAGGGGCCCCTAAAAAAAGTTGGTCCCGATAGAAATCGGGACCTCAACCAAAACTAACTGCTTATGAGAAACTTTTAATGTTTTCCTATTTATATTATTTCAATTAACATGCCAGAATCAATTCGCTATTGTTAAAGCTTTAATAAAAGATAGAACCAAATACTTTAACGCTGCTATGTAAAGCTCCATAAAATAGACGATATTTTCTATTAATGGATTTATAAGGTAATGTTAAAGAATCAAATACCTAAATAGTACTTTTACAGCTCATATGGCATATTTTAATTGGAACGATAGCATTAATTTTTTGGGCAAACTAACAGTCCGTAGGTTTTGGAATGCTACCAAAGTGTACCTAAGCTACCAATTGTCTAAATTAACTAGAAACCCCATTCAATGGGGCTTGCCAATTTCTATTTCCTTTGAACCAACTACTTCCTGTAACCTTCGATGTCCTGAATGCCCTAGTGGATTGAGGGAGTTTACACGCCCAACAGGAATGTTGCAAAAGGATTTTTTTAAAGAAACCATCGACGATATTTATAAAGACTTACTGTACTTGATTTTTTATTTTCAAGGAGAACCTTATTTGAACCCGCAGTTTTTAGATATGGTAGCCTATGCCCATCAAAAAGGTATATATACCGCCACTTCTACCAACGCACATTATCTTACAGAAGAAAAAGCCAAACAAACTGTAGAAAGTGGTTTAGACCGTTTGATTATTTCGATTGATGGAACCTCCCAAGATGTGTATGAACAATACCGCGTTGGAGGAAAATTGGAAAAAGTACTAGAAGGAGCCAAAAACATTGTAAAATGGAAAAAGCAACTCAATAGTAAAACCCCGTTTATTTTCTTTCAGTTTTTAGTAGTAAAACCCAACGAGCATCAAATTGAGGAAGTGAAAAAATTAGGAACTACCATTGGAGTAGACCAAGTTAGATTTAAAACAGCTCAGGTATACGATTACGAAAACGACCCCAATCAATTGATTCCAGCCAATAACAAATACAGCAGATATAAGAAAGACGCAGCAGGCAAAATGAAAGTAAAAAGTGGCCTAAGCAATCATTGTTGGAAATTATGGCATGCCAATGTAATTACTTGGGATGGATTGGTAGTGCCTTGTTGTTTTGATAAAGACGCCATGCACCAATTAGGAAACTTAAAAACACAATCATTTAAAGAAACCTGGAACAATCAAAACTACCAACAGTTTAGAAAAGAACTGATGACTAGTAGAAGAAATATTGATATTTGTGCTAATTGCAGTGAGGGCTTAAGTGTTTGGGAGGACTAATATGAGTATTGAAAAAGGCATTCAACAACAATCTTTCAGAAACAACTATTGGATAAAATGCGCGAAAAAGGATAATTTAAAATACTTTGAATCATGAAAAAACAAATGAAATACTGTTTATCAATTTTTGTATTCGTATTAATCGCTACTGTAAATGCTCAACAATCTCCCAATTATGAATTCAGGGGTGTATGGGTAGCTAGTGTAGAAAATATTGATTGGCCTAGTAAGAAGGGTTTATCGGTAGTTCAACAAAAAGAAGAATATATACGATTGCTAGATATGCATCAGGCAAATGGTATGAACGCTATGGTAGTGCAAATTCGTCCTGCAGGAGATGCTTTTTATCCGTCTCAATATGAACCTTGGAGCGAATATTTAACAGGAAAGCAAGGCTTACCGCCAACTCCCTATTACGATCCTTTGGAATTCATGATAGCCGAAACGCATAAACGTGGTATGGAATTTCATGCTTGGGTTAACCCTTATAGAGCAGTATTCAATATCTTGAAATCTTCGGTTGCACCAACACATGTTACCAAACTTCATCCTGAGTGGTTTGTAGTATATGGAGATAAAAAATATTTCAATCCTGGGCTACCAGCTGTACGTGAACATACTGTTCGTGTAATTAAAGATATTGTAGCTCGATATGATGTAGATGCCATACATATGGACGACTATTTTTATCCTTATAGGATTGCTGGTAAAGAATTTCCTGATCAAAAAGCTTTTGAAACGTATGGAGGGAAATTGAATAAAGACGATTGGAGAAGAAGCAATTGTGATAGCATTATCGTTCAATTGTATAGAACTATCAGAGCAACCAATCCAAGGGTAAAATTTGGAATAAGCCCTTTTGGTGTATGGCGCAACAAATCGCAAGACCCAATGGGTAGCGATACCAAAGCAGGCCAAACCAATTACGACGATTTATATGCCGACATTTTATTGTGGTTAAACAATGGCTGGATTGACTATGTAACCCCTCAATTGTATTGGGAACGTGGTCATAAATTGGCTGATTACGATGTATTGCTTAAGTGGTGGAACGATAATGGATACGGTAAACATATTTATATTGGTCAAGGAATCTACAGAGCAGGAAGCAATGATGCCTGGAAAAATAAAAATGAATTGCCCGATCAAATTAATGAACTCAGAAAATACAAAACTACCCAAGGAAGTATTTATTTCAGCAGCAAAACATTTGAGAAAAATCCAAATGGTTGGAATGATAGCTTGAGAAACAATTATTACCATAATCCAGCATTGGTGCCTCCTATGCCTTGGATCAATAATGATACCCCTGAACAACCTACCATTGTAAAAAAATCTTCGAATGAATTTCAGTTAAGCTATTCTGGAAATTTAAGCATTAGAGGGTTTGGTGTATTTCTTGTTCCCAACAACAAAGAAGTAAAATTTATCAATGGCCAATTGGTGCAATTATTGGTTGCAGAAAAATCAGCTTTACTAAATTTAAGCAATCTACCAGATGCAAATGGCATGAAAATTTGTATTGCAACTGTTGATATAAATAACAATGTGAGTGCGCTCAAGATTGTACAATAATAGTCAAGATGTATACAAGTATTGTATCATCATTCTTTTTTCTTGTTTTGCTATTCTAAATAGCAATGCACAAGTTGTCAATACAGGAATCAATGATACGGCAGCAGGAAAAAGTATAGGAAAGTTTAAAGTGTCCTCTTATCTAGATACATATTGGGGAACTGATTTTCAAAATCAAGTTCATACCACTGTGCCATATACTGTTTCGATGAATACAATCAATCAACCAAAAATTAATTTGGCAATGATTGATGTACGTTATCAAGGAGAAAAATATAGGTTTAAAATTTTACCAGGAATTGGAACCTATATGAAAGCTAATTATAGCAATGAAAAGGGAATTGCCCAATATATTGTAGAAGCAAATGCAGGAGTGTTGCTATCTAAAAAAAAGAAGATTTGGCTTGATGCAGGTATACTAAGTTCTCCATATACCAATGAAAGTGCGATAAGTAAAGACCAGCTTTTATACACAAGATCCTTTGGACCAGAATATGCACCATACTATTTAACCGGATTTAAACTCAGTCTTCCGATTCATTCAACAATCAATCTCTATTTGTATTTGATAAATGGATGGCAAGAAATAAAAAGGCAGGGTAATAGTTTAGCCTTCGGCACACAAGTAGAATATCGTCCTAATGATAAAAACTTATTTAACTGGAATACCTATTTAGGAAACGAATCATCTCCACTTACACCCAATTATCGAACTCGTTTTTTTACCGATTTTTATTGGTTGTATAATCCAAATAAAAAGATGTCAATGGCTTTAAGTGCCTATTGGGGGAGTCAGCAAAGAATAAATGCTAGTGGAAAAATTAGTGCTGATAGTTGGGGGCAAATGAACCTGTCAATGTCTTATGTATTATACAAAAACTGGTCGGTATCTGCTAGGGTAGAGCGATTTATAGACCCCACATTAGTGATGATTTCTCCAATAACCAATGCCAATGGATTTAGAACCAACAGCTTCAGTACTTGTTTGAATTGGGCCATTAATAAAAATATCTTATGGAGAACCGAATGTAGATTGTTTAATGGATCTAACGCTGTCTATTTGAATCAACAAAATCTTCCTTCCAATCAATTAACTTGGGGATTAACCAGTATTGTTGTTCAGTTTTAACCAAATACCACTTCATTTACTGCTCCTGGCCATTTTCCAAACTTATCATCTACCGCCTTATACCTAAAGTTGAAAATACCTTTCAATTGTGCTTTTACCATGATGGTATTGGCGATATCGCCTAGAATCCAAAGCGGTAGTTTGTAATGAACAATATCGGTCATTTCAACACCACCATCGATGGCTTTAAAATGATGTTGATGGTGCCACATGCTGTATGGACCATAGCGTTGCTCATCTACAAAATACTGTTGCTCAGCTACATGCGTAATCTCAGTCATCCAATACAAAGGAATGCCTAAGATGGGCTTAACCGTATATTCAATGATTTGACCTGCATACATCCGGTCGCCATGGTGTTTACTCAAAATAGTAAACCCTAAATTATCAGGGGTAATATCTTTTAGATTATCGGGTTTACTGAAGAAATCCCAAGCTTTCTCAAGGGTAATGGGTATTTTTTGAACTGTTTTTATACTATATACACTAGACATAATTGAAGGATTAACTAAATAACAGTTTTTAAGTAATAAGGTTCATGGTATCTTTATTGTATGGCAACAAAGCAAGAACAGCTGGTACATTTTCAAGGTATTTACCAGTCTCTGAATGAAGCACAAAAAAAAGCAGTAGATAGTTTAGAAGGACCAGTGATGGTAATTGCCGGACCTGGTACCGGGAAAACACAAATTTTAAGTGCAAGGATTGGCAAGATTTTATTGGATACTGATACAAGACCTGAGAACATTCTTTGTTTAACCTATACAGATGCTGGTGTTATGGCCATGCGCAAAAGATTGTTGGGGTTTATTGGGCCAGATGCCTACAAAGTAAATATTTATACTTTTCATGCATTCTGTAACGATATCATTCAAGATAATTTGTCTTTATTCGAAAAGACAGCTTTAGACCCTATTTCGGAATTAGAGAGTATTGAGCTTTTCAAAGAGTTAATTGATTCGTTCCCTAAAAATCATCCACTCAAAAGATACAGAGGAGATGTATATTTTGAAATCAATAATTTAAAGCAGCTTTTCAGTAACATGAAAAGAGAAGGATGGAATTCGGATCAAATTGTTAAAGCAATAGATGAATACATAACTGATTTGCCTAATAGAGAAGGCTATTCGTATCAAAAAGCATATAAGCAGTTTAAGAAAGGAGATTTAAAGCAAAACAAAATTGATGAAGAAATAGAGAAAATGGAGAAACTGCGAGCAGCAGTTAATGAATTTGACCGTTATCAAGCAATGATGAAAAATCGAAATCGCTATGATTTTGATGATATGATTAATTGGGTATTGTCTGCTTTCAAAGAAAATAAATTGCTGCTAGCTAGATACCAAGAACAATACCAATATATATTAGTAGATGAATACCAAGATACCAGTGGAACACAAAATAGTCTTGTAACATTACTTACTGGATTTTGGAATGAGCCCAATATTTTTGTTGTAGGAGATGATGATCAGAGTATCTATCGTTTTCAGGGTGCGAATATCGAAAACATGGAACAATTCGCCGGTAAATACGCATCATCTTTGCTTACTATAGTGCTAACCAATAATTACCGATCTACTCAACCCATTCTAGATGTATCCAAAACATTGATTGATCGAAATGAGGAACGTTTGGTGAAAAAGATTGATGGGCTTTCTAAAAATTTACAAGCAGCTAATTTAAAAATCAATACAATTACTACTGCTCCATTGTTGAGAGAATATGAAACCCAACATCAGGAAATGATTCATCTAACAATTGAAATTGAACAATTATTAGCAAAAGGAATTGAGCCTGGAAAAATAGCTGTTATTTATAAAGAGAACAAATACGGTGAAGAGCTAAGTCAATATTTTAAACAAAAAAATATTCCTGTATACAGCAAACGCAATTTGAATATTTTACAATTGCCGCTTGCCCAGAAAATGATTCTACTGTTAAAATATTTAGCAGCTGAACATGATATTCCTTATGGTGGAGACGAGATGTTGTTTGAGATCATGCATTTTGAATGGTTTGGAATTCCGGCTATTGAAATTGCCAAAATGAGTTCGGCAGTGGCCGATAAACGATTTGGAGACGATAAAATTTCATTGAGAAAATACGTTTACAACCATGCCAACCTACCACCCAAAGACTTATTTTTCGTTCCAATTAAAGGGATAAAAGAATTGAGTAACGCTTTGGAAGAATTGATTACAGATGTTTCTAACGAAACCCTTCAAACCTTATTTGAAAATGTTATTCAAAAAGCTGGTGTGTTAACCTACATCATGCAACACGAAGAAAAACATTGGCTACTTCAAATTTTAACTGGCTTTTTTAATTTTATCAAAGAAGAAACAAGAAGAAAACCTTTATTGAGTTTGCAAGAGCTGGTTACTGTAATAGAACTAATGGCAAAAGAATCCATTAGTTTACCATTGATTCAGGTAAGCGGTAACGACAAGGGAGTCAATTTATTAACCGCCCATGGATCTAAAGGTTTGGAATTTGAATATGTTTTTATAGTAGGCGCCAACGCTGCATTTTGGGAAAAGAAAAGAAAACCAGGTGGTGGGTATTCAATGCCTGATACATTGTTTAGTTCTCAACCAACCATTTCTGATCAGGAAGAATTAAGGAGATTGTTTTACGTTGCTATAACAAGGGCGGAAAAACAATTGGCCATTTCTTATAGCAATTTTAAAAATGATGGAAAGCCATTAGAGCCCTCCTTATTTATTGCTGAAATTCAAGAACAACAGAATTTAGCAATAGAAAGCATAAGAATTCCAATTGAAACAATTAGTCATTTCAGTGCTTTGGCTTTTGAAAAAACACTGCAGCCAGAGATCAAAAAAGTAGAGGCCGATTTTATCACCCGACTGCTCGAAAAATTTGTAATGAATGTAACTGCATTGAATAATTATTTAAAATGTCCTTTGCAGTTCTATTTTAATAATCTGGTTCGTGTTCCATCAGGCAAATCCGAATCTACTGAGTTTGGTTCTGCTGTTCACTTTGCATTGCAAAAACTATTTCAACAAATGCAGGAAAAAGAACAATTCCCGGAATTGAAGCAATTCATTGGTGACTTTGAATGGTATATGCGTAGGCATAGAGAAAATTTTACGAAAGAGCAATTTGCCAGAAGAATGGAGTACGGGCAAGAAGTACTTAAAAATTATTACAATGCCTATTTAAATGAGTGGAATAAAATAGTAGTAATTGAAAGAACCATTAAAAATGTTGTGGTGAATGGAGTTCCACTAAAAGGAAAATTGGATAAAATTGAATTCAATGGTAAAGCGGTAAATGTAGTGGATTATAAAACTGGGGATATTGAAAAAGCCAAAGAAAAACTATTGCCCCCCAATGAAAAATATCCAAATGGTGGCGATTATTGGCGTCAAGCAGTTTTTTATAAAATTCTAGTTGACAATTATGATCAAAAGTCTTGGCAAGTAGTAAGTTCGGAATTTGATTTTATTGAACCCAACAAGAAAAAAGAATACCAAAAAATCAAATTGGTAATTACACCAGAAGATATTGCAACTGTTACGCATCAAATTGAAGAAGTATGGCAAAAAATTCAATCCAGAGAATTTTATACGGGTTGCGGAAAACCAGATTGTCATTGGTGTAATTTTGTAAAAACCAATCAATTGGCTATTGCATTACATGAATTGGATGAGGATGGAGAAAATGTTGAAATGAATTAATTGAAAGAATTATGTTTGCATTATCTATGATTCAATGGCGATTTCAATTAATCAAGTTGTTTGTTTTTGCATTATGCTATGGGATATGCATTAATATGAGTTCCTGTGCCAATATCATTCCACCAGGTGGGGGTCCGAGAGATAGTTTGCCTCCAAAACTAATAACCGCTTTACCCAAAGATTCTGCAGTTAATGTAAATCCCAAATTGATAACACTCAATTTTAATGAGTACTTAACCCTTCAGAATGTAAATGAAAACCTAATTGTATCGCCTACTATAAAGAATAATCCATTGGTAGATAGTAAATTAAGAACTATTACCATTAAAATAAAAGATACACTCGACCCCAATACTACTTATTCGCTTCATTTTGGTGAATCCATAAAAGATGTAAATGAGGGAAATATTTTAAGAAATTTTAAGTATGTTTTTTCAACTGGAAAAACGATTGACGACTATAGCTACAAAGGTCGCGTTTACTTAGCTGAAAAAGGTAAAGTAGATACCACACTGCTTGTTATTTTACACAATAACTTGGATGATTCTGCCATTGTAAAAGAAAGGCCTAGGTATTATACAAGAATCAATGGCAAGGGTGAATTTAGTTTTACCAATTTATCAGCTGGTATCTTCAGGGTATATGTTTTGCCCAATGACTATTCCAAAAAATACGATGATAGCACTAAACTATTCGCCTTTAGATCTGATGACTTAGTTATCAGTAACAATACTCCATATGACACTTTATATGCTTATGAGGCATTTAAAACAGTTGAAAAAATCACCAAGCCAACTGAAACAGCTGGTAAAAATTCGAAGGAAGACAAACGATTAAAATATGCTGCAGATTTTGAAGGCGGACAACAAGATTTATTAAGTAATTTAAATTTGAATTTTAACAAAAAGCTTCAATCAGTTGATAGCAGTAAAATAGCTTTCTGTGACAGTAATTACAAAGCTTTAAAAGGTTATCGAATTGAACTAGATACCAGCAAAACTAAACTAAGCTTTATTTACCCATGGAAAGAATTGAGTTCCTTTAGAATTGTTATTCAAAAAGATGCCATAGCTGATACAAGTGGAATTACATTGCCAAAAACAGATACCATTCGATTTATTACCAAGAAAGAAGCAGATTATGGTAGTATCAAATTAAGGTTTACCAATTTAAATCTATCTAAGCACCCCGTTTTACAAGTAGTAGAATCGGATTATATTGTAGAATCAATCCCGCTTACTTCCTATGAATTGATTAGAAAATTATACAAGCCTGGCAATTATGATTTAAGGATTTTATACGATACCAATCAAAATGGCATTTGGGATCCAGGATCTTTTGGAAAAATAAAAAAGCAACCAGAAATTGTTAAGCTTATTTCAAAAGTATTTTCGGTAAGGAGTAATTGGGATAATGAAGTAACGATTGGACTCTAACCTTAGTAACCTAATATTTATAAAATCCTTCCCCTGTTTTCTTACCCAAGAGGCCTTTCTCTACCTTTTCTTTTTGTAATGTAGATGGCGTTAATCGTTCTGGTTTACCCAATGCTTCCCAAACAATATTACTTACACTGTAATTGATATCCATACCAATTAAATCCATCAATTTAAATGGGCCCATTTTAAAACCTGTTGCTTCCATTATGGCATCTACAGATTCTATATCGGTTAATCCTTCATTCACCATTTCCATTGCTTCTAAGTAATAATGACGAGCTACCCTATTCACAATAAAACCAGGAGCATCTTTACAAAGCACTGGCACTTTCCCCATGGTTTTAGTTAATTCAATCACCCTGTCTATTGCTGTTGATGAACTTTGCTGACCTGCTATCACTTCAACCAATTTCATGATTGGTGCAGGATTAAAAAAGTGCATTCCTACCAACATAGACGGGTTACTCAACCCAACAGCAATATCATTTACACTAATAGATGAAGTATTTGTGGCAAAAATGGTGGTTGAATCATTGAATGCGGCAATCTTATTGAACAACTCAATCTTGGCTTCTTTTTTTTCAATAATTGCTTCGATAATTATATCTGCTTTGCAATCTGCTATATCAGTAGAGAAATGAATTAGTCCTAAAATATGGTTTTGTTCAGACTCAGGTATTTTACCCTTTTCTACCAATCGATTTATTTGCGCATGAATCTGAGCTTTACTTTTTGCTAAAGCAGTTTCGCTTAAATCGAACTGAATGGTTTTTATACCTGCCTGAATGGCTACTTGAGCAATACCGCTACCCATGGTACCGGCTCCACATACAACGATAGATTGAATTGATTTCATAATGATTAAAAGGCAAGATACTTACATCTTATCCACTCGAGCTAATTTTAGGCCTGTCAACAAGAAAATGGTGCTAATTTTATTATATGGCAAAAATAATACAACAATTGGATCTTTTTGGGATGCCTATGGAAAAACCATCTCCATCAAAAAAAACCAAACAGCCAGTAAAAAGTACAAATACTGCTTCTAAAGAAATACCTAGGCAAGATGCAGCGCCGGCTCAAATATCCTCAGTTGAGCCAATCGTTTATTCAAATGAACAAATAGTAGTAAAAGTAAAATCAGTTTCTCCTGCTAAAGAAACGATAAAATCTGAAACCAAGAGAGGAAGAAAATCATTTAAGGAAATCAATGCAACCATAGATCTTATTGAAATACCAGATGAAGCAACACTTCAACAAAAATTATATTATTCGATTAGCGAAGTAGCTGCATGGTTTAAAGTAAACACTTCTTTGCTTAGGTATTGGGAAAACGAATTTGATATTTTACAACCACGCAAAACAAGAAAAGGCGATCGACTATTCAGGGTTGAGGATATTAAAAATCTAGAATTAATTTATTTTCTATTGCGACAACGCAAGTTTTCTATTGAAGGGGCAAAAAGTTATTTAAAAAACAACAAAGGTAAAATTGACACAGAAACTCAATTGGTTAAAGCATTAACCGATTTCAAGGGATTTTTATTAGAATTAAAGTCTTCCCTAAGTTCTAAAAAATAAATTGCAATGCAATCGAAGATTCTCTGGAAAAACCATCAGTAATAGTCTTTCATTATTGGTACTTAATTAATTGCAAATCTGAACCGTCAAAGGTTGCATAAGTAAAATTGCTGATCCAATCGCCTAAATTGATATACCTGGTTTTTTCAGATAAATTAAAATCAATGGGTAGATGTCTATGTCCAAAAACAAAATAATCAAAATATTCTTTTTGCAATATTTCTTTTGAATAAACAATCAACCATTCGTTTTCTGCTCCCAAAAAATGTTCATCGCCAGAACCTGTTTTTTCGCGACTTTTTCTGCTGAAATAATTAGCCAAGCCAATTCCCAAGTCTGGGTGCAGCCATCCGAATAGCCATTTGCAAATAGGGTTTCTGAAAACTTTTTTGATCAATTTATATCCATAATCTCCCGGACCTAAGCCATCTCCATGGCCAATATAAAATCGTTTATCATTCCAAGTAAATATTTTTGGCTCATGGTAAACTGTGATATTTAATTCATTTTCAAAATACCCACTCATCCACATATCGTGGTTGCCAATAAAAAAATGAATGGGAATTCCTGCATCTGTTATAGATGCAAGTTTGCCTAATAATCGCACATATCCTTTTGGAATTACATGTTTGTATTCGTACCAGAAATCAAACATATCTCCTACAATAAAAATAGCAGCGGCTGAATCTTTTATTTCATCAAGAAATTGAATGATTTTTTGCTCTCTTAATATACTTGCAGCGGTATTAGGTGCACCTAAATGAAAATCAGAGAGAAAATATATTTTTTTTTCTGGGCTAATGAGCATGCTTGATTATTTCTTTTTTTGCAAATAGTCTAACATATCTCCACTTTCAATTAATTGACCTCTGGAAATAGTTCTATTGTACCAATAAACCCAAGCTTCACAAGATTTACTATTGTGGTAAACAGTAGTAATTGCTCTTTTATACAATGGGGGCATATTGGCATCATCTTCATCTTGTTGAACTCCTTCATAATCATCTAACTGAGCCAATGCCCATGAAAGTTGGGAAGGTTCTTTAATATGGTACAACTCTCCTTTGATGTACAAGTCCTCATCTGTAGGAACTCCTACAATCAAGGTTTCTTTATCATACAATTTTCCTTTTACTGTAGCTTCTTGTTCAAATATAAAATAATTACTGATGTAGGCGTAAGCAGGATGTTGAAATCCGCTTCTGAGAGAACTATAAACAAATAGATATTGAATCGCCTGTTCCATACATTGAATTTATCATTCATCTATGAGAAAACAAAATACTTCTTTAGGTCCATGAACTCCAACTACCAATGTTTTTTCAATATCAGCCGTTCTGCTTGGCCCTGAAGCCAAACTGACCATGCTCGGAAATGCAGTATTGTATTTATCCCTTAACTGCATCAATGAGTCGTCTATATCATACACCAACTGTTTAGTGCTTGCTATACAAATATGTACAGGGGCATATACACTAACCGTTCTTCCACTTTGCTGTGCACTACTTAATAAAATACTGCCCGTTCTTGCTACCAAAAACTCGCAACCAGTTATAGCTACATCGCAATGAGATAAATCGTTGAAATAAGTGATGGGTAAATGGTGTTTAGAAAAATTCGCTTTGATCTCTTCTTCTCTACAATAAATATTTTCCCAACCCCTGGATTCAAATAATATGCTAAGCTGTGCAACCAATTCCGCTTGATCTACACAATACGAAAACCTTCCTTGTAGCCCGGAAAAATTAGCTGCAAATGCTATTTCCAACTCTTGTTTAGAAGGTTGAAAAACATTGTTATTAGTGGCTTGATTATCAAAAAAGGGAACAGGCACTTTATGAACAAGTGCCTGTTTTATTTTTTTTAAAATATTTGATTTAGCTGCTGACATTATTAATTTAAAGGTGTTTCGTCATTGGTGATATTTCCTTCTTCTGAAATTTCGGTTTTTGGCGCAACATGTATTTCCGCACCAGGAACTACAATAGATTCGGGTTCTATCTCTAACAATTTTTTCTCTTCAAAAGGACGCTTACCAATTAATAATTCAACATCAGATTTATGCAACACTTCTTTGTCTAATAACTCTTTTGCCAATACTTCTACTTCATGTTTTTTAGCGGTTAATAAATCCAGTGTGATTTGATATGCATTGTCTATAATACCTCTTACTTCTTCATCGATAATCTTTCCGGTTTCTTCCGAGAAAGGTTTAGTAAATGTATTCTCCTGAGTAGGATCATAAAAACTTACATTCCCTACTTTTTTATTCATGCCATAGGCGGTAACCATACTGTATGCAATACGCGTGATTTGCTGTAAATCATTGGCAGCGCCAGTGGAGATTTTACCGAAGAAAATTTCCTCTGCTGCTCTACCACCCAATGTCATACAAATTTGATCCATTAATTGATCCGTATTGTATAAATATTGTTCGGTAGGTGTGTATTGCGCGTAACCCAATGCAGCTGTACCTCTTGGTACAATGGTTACTTTTAATAAAGGATATGCATGTTCTAAAAACCATCCACAAACTGCATGCCCGGCTTCGTGATACGCAATGATTGCTTTTTCGTGTGGAGCGATGATTTTGTTTTTCTTTTCCAATCCACCAATCACACGATCAATAGCGTCCTGGAAATCACTCATATCAACTGCTTCTTTTCCTTTACGTGCAGCAATCAATGCAGCTTCGTTACAAACATTGGCAATATCAGCACCTGCAAAACCAGGTGTTTGTTCAGCCAATTTATGTAGATCCAAAGTTTCAGAAACTTTAATAGGTTGTAAGTGTACTTTTAAAATAGCTTCTCTCCCTTTTACATCCGGTTTATCAATGGATATCTGACGATCAAATCTTCCTGGTCTCAACAATGCAGTATCCAACACATCCGGACGATTGGTTGCAGCTAATATAATAATACCTGTATCTCCTCCAAATCCATCCATCTCTACCAATAACTGGTTCAATGTGTTTTCTCTTTCATCATTACTCATGATGGCATTTCTTCCCCTGGCTCTTCCTATTGCATCAATCTCATCAATGAAAATAATACAAGGCGCTTTTTCACGGGCTTGCTTAAATAAATCCCTCACTCTACTTGCTCCAACACCAACAAACATTTCAACAAAATCACTTCCACTCAAACTAAAGAAAGGTACTTGTGCTTCACCGGCCATTGCTTTTGCCAATAAAGTTTTACCAGTTCCCGGAGGGCCTACCAATAATGCCCCTTTCGGAATTTTACCACCAAGTGATGTATACTTTTTAGGGTTCTTAAGGAAGTCAACAATTTCCATTACTTCCACTTTGGCTTCATCTAAACCAGCAACATCAGAGAAAGTGATATTTACTTTAGCACCTTTATCAAATAAAGTAGCTTTCGATTTTCCAATATTGAAAATACCGCCTGGGCCACCACCGCCTCCTGGGCCGCCGCCACCCATTTTACGCATTAATAAAACCCATGCTCCAACAATAAATAATAGAGATAGTACTGTATTGAATATTGGTCCAAACCATTCAGGATCTGAAATAGGATTTTCTGGAACCCTAGCAATGGTTGGGTTTGCAGTATAAATATCTTTTAGCTCTTCTTTAAAACTTTTGATATCGGTTACTTCAAACTCAAACAAAGGAACTCCATTTACTTTGGACTTTTCTTTGCTTAGGTCTTTTTTGAATTTTTTAACATAGAAGTCTTTGGATAAGCTGGCTGTTTTGATATAAACTCGAATGCGTTCTTTGTTTTTAACAATGTCCATTCGTTCTACATCTCCTTGCACCAACATATTATCAAAGAATTCTCTTTCACTGGTTTTAGTAAGATCAGGCGAGAAACGCATAAACTGTGCTGATAATAATATTACAGCAATAATTGCGTAAATCCAGTATATATTAAATTTGGGGCCTTTTTTAGGGCTATCTCCTTTTTCTGGTATCATCTTATTCGGTTGCGGTTTTTTCATTGGTATTGCTTAATGCTACTTAGTATAATACATTTAGTAGATGAATTGTTTAGAACTGATTATACATCGTGCAGTTGTTGAGGAGCATCGCTCCACATTTCTTCTAATTGATAAAATTTTCTCGATTCTGGGTGCATTACATGAACTACAACATTCACATAGTCTATCAACACCCACTGTGCAAGGGTTTTCCCTTCGTGTTTATAGGGCATTTCACCACATAGCTTTTTAACTTGATCTTCTACATAATCACTAATGGCTTTCACCTGTGTAGTGCTTGACGCTTCACATACAATAAAAAAATCTGCGGCGGCTTCGGGTATCTTCCTTAGATCGAGGCTGATTATTTTTTCACCTTTTTTGTCTAGTATTGCCTGAACAATAGTCTTAACAATTTTAGAGTTACGCGTTAACCTTGTTATTGCGCTTTTTTCGCGGGTTTTTAGAACAGAAAGTGGTTCCAATAATGTTGAGTATTTTAGTTAATAAATAAAGCCTTTTTAACTTTGCCAAAAATAGTAATTCTTTGCCACGATTAGCTGTTAAAAGTATCATCGGTAACTCCTTTACAGAATTATCCTCTGTAAGCAGTACCAACATTTATGCCATGGACAAGGCGCAAGCTAATTTGGCTGCTCATGGGGCTGCATTTTTTGCCTGGGAACAAACAGCAGGAAAAGGACAAATGGGCAAAACATGGTTGGCTAAAAAGAACCAAAACTGCTTACTCTCTGTTGTTTTAGACCCTTCTTTCCTTTCCATCAACCAACAATTTGCATTAAGTGTGGCGGTTGCGCTGGCTGGATATGATTGTTTATCTGCATATATTCCCGAAGATTTAAGTATTAAATGGCCCAATGATTTATATTTTCGTGACAGAAAGGCAGCAGGAATATTGATTGAAAACAGCTTACAAGGTAATAAATGGATTTGGGCAATAGCCGGTATAGGCATCAATGTTAATCAAACTGAATTTCCTGATCTAGCACAAAAAGCGGTATCGCTCAAACAAATCTCTGGGATTGATTACGATCCGCTATTAATAGCCAAAGCATTTTGTGGTTTTTTGGAAACTCGTTTCAATCAACTTAAAAACCAGGGTTTTGATGATTTATTAGCCTTGTTCAATGAGCGGCTTTATAAAAAAGGACAAACGGTGAAATTGAGAAAAAACAATATAGTGGGCAACTACCTAATTAAATCGGTTAACGAATTAGGAGAATTGGTAGTTGAAGCGGGAATTGAAAATCATTTTGCGCATGGTTCTATAGAATGGATTGGGTAAGCAATTTAGATGGTTATACTTTCGCAGAAATAAACAATGATGTCTGAAATCAAACTCACTCAATTTTCGCATGGTGCCGGTTGTGGTTGTAAAATTGCTCCCGCTGTTTTAGAAACCATACTTGCTTCTTCGAGTGTGCAACCCAATTATCCCAATTTATTAGTGGGCAATAGCAGTAAAGACGATGCAGCAGTGTATGATTTGGGTAATGGAAGCGCATTAATTAGTACCACCGATTTTTTTGTGCCGATTGTAGATGATCCTTATCAATTTGGAAGAATTGCTGCAGCCAATGCTATTAGCGATGTATATGCGATGGGCGGAAAACCCATTATGGCATTGGCTATTCTGGGATGGCCTGTTGAAAAACTAGCAGCAGAAATTGCCAAAGAAGTAATTGAAGGAGGAAGGTCGATGTGCTTAGAAGCAGGTATTCCTTTGGCAGGTGGGCACAGTGTAGATACTACAGAACCTATTTTTGGATTATCGGTAAATGGATTGGTAGACATTAATCATCTTAAACAAAATAATACTGCACAAAAAAATGATTTGCTTTTTTTAACCAAGCCATTGGGTGTGGGTATTTTATCTACTGCGCAAAAAAGAAGCTTATTAAGCGAAACTGATTTGTCCATTTTAATTCAACAATTGAATCAACTCAATAAAGTAGGCGAAGCTTTAGGAAAAATAAAAGGCGTGCATGCAATGACCGATGTAACTGGTTTTGGGCTGATTGGTCATTTGATGGAAATGGCCGAGGGCAGTGGGTTAGGAGCCAGCATTAACTATAGTAAAATCCAGATCATTGATGCAGCGAAGGAATATTTGAAACAAAGAATTGTGCCTGATGCCACTTATAGAAATTGGAATGCTTATAGCAGTCAAGTAGGTTTTGAAAAAGGAGTTGATGTAATGCAAGCATTTTCTGTTTTGCCTGATCCACAAACCAATGGAGGAATTTTAATTGCAGTAGATCCTTCTGCTGCAAATGAAGTTCAGCAAATATTTGCTGATTTCGGATTGGCTCATTTTTCAGAACCAATTGGTATACTTACTCAAGCAACAGAAAAAAGAATCACCGTTGCTCTATAAAAGAAGAAGTTCTACTATTTGCTTATGAGTAAGTGAAAGCGACTAGAAAATCATATTGCCCTTGTTCTTAATTTGCTCATTGGTTAGTTCTGTAATCATTTGAACACCATTTAAATTGCGAATGGTTTGTTTGATCCAATTGCATTTTTCATCATCTACATAATCGTATTTCATCAACCACAAAAAATCCATGTGTTTGAATTCGGGCAATAAATATTCTCCGTCAAATTGATTTTGATAGAGATAATGAATAAGCGGCGAATGGTTTTCGGCAAACTGATAAATAGAAAAATAATAGTTTCTTTCTTTTTTTCTAAGATGAATTTCAATATCTGGATTTAGCCTGAAATCGTAGCCCAGCATATTGTTGAGCTGCATGCAGAACTGGTAATTTTTTACCGTAGCAGTAATACCCAACAAGCGGGTATCTTCAAAAAAGTCATCATTGATTTCATCAACATCCAAGCGCAGTTTCATAAATCCATTTTAAAACTCCAACTCAATTTTTTTCTCTTCGGTTCCTCTTTTGATAATTAATACCGTTTTATCGCCTTTTTTAAATTTCGATAAAGACTGCATATAACTATTTACATCTACAAATTTGTACTCTCCCAATTGCAACAAAATATCTCCCGCTTGCAAACCTTTTTTCTCAGCCAATTTACCAGGGCTAACACCATCAATACGCATACCAGTTCCCGAGTAACCGTAATCAGGTATAACGCCTAAACTAACTGTAAAACGGGTACTCCTACCCATTTGTTGTTC
This sequence comes from Sphingobacteriia bacterium, assembly GCA_947456855.1. Taxonomy (GTDB): domain Bacteria; phylum Bacteroidota; class Bacteroidia; order Chitinophagales; family Chitinophagaceae; genus Sediminibacterium. Next base: position 31,286 of record CANGTR010000004.1, read on the forward strand.
GGCAGTTTTTGTAAATGCAATTTTACCTTTATCGTTGGTCTTTTCAATAATTGCATACACCATTTTGATAATGTCTTTTTCGCTGTCATATTGAATCTTATCCCAATCATCTGTTGCTTTGTGATAATCAGTATGACTTCCGGTAAATAAAAACAATACTGGAATATCTTTTCTGTAAAAACTGGCATGATCGCTGGGGCCACTACCTGCACTGTCTATCTTATATGCTAAGCCGCCAGCAACAGACGGTATTATAGTTCCCCAAACAGGCGAAGTACCATAACCACCAATGGTTAATTTTCGAGCGGTATCGTATCTTCCTACCATATCCATATTGATCATGTAATTGGGCGTGATGGTAGTTGTTGGATTGTCCAACCAATATTTACTACCAAATAATCCCAATTCTTCTCCAGAAAAATGAATAATCAAGTAATTATTGGCCGAAGGCGATTTTTTCTGCAATAAACGAGTTAACTCCATCAAAGCAGCTGTTCCGCTTGCATTATCGTCGGCACCATTGTGAACATTATGACCAGTATCCAATGCATTTTTATCTTCGCCATAACCCAAATGATCATAATGGGCCCCTAGAATTACCGTATTGGCTGCATTATTATCAATGTACCCTACAATGTTTCTGGCTTTGCGTATTTGCTCGCTGATAGAAATAGTTAATTCGGTAGCATAAGAAGCTGTTGCATCGTTCAGGTGTTTTTTTACTCCTTGCTTGGTTAAATAAACAACTGGTATTGCCAGTGGAGCAGTTTTATCGTTCTTGTTAAATTGAATATTATCTACTGTTGTAGCGCTATTGTATAAAAACAAAGTTGTTGCTTTTTTAGAAGCAGCTCCGATCGCTTCTTTTTTGATGGCTTCCTCTATATCAAAATGAGGATTGGATTTATTTTCTTCTAACCACTCTGCTACATCTTTAAACCAAGGTTGATTGGCTTCACTCAAAGCCATTGCTGGATTTCCTTTCACCGATTTTAATGCACTAAATGCCAAGGGGAAATAATCATCTTGCAATTGCAATTTTTTTCCATCAATAGTTAATTGAGTACTCGGATTGATTTGCTTTCCTTCATTGATTTCAAATTCTTGCACAAAACCATTGGATCCTTTTGGTTGAAGCCCTATTTGTTTGTATTGATCAACAATGTATTCCATTGCCATTAACTCTCCCTTAGATCCTGTTCTTCTGCCTTCTAACTTGTCATCAGCCAAATACTGAACATGCTTTTTGAGATTGCTCACAATAAGTGTATTTTCTTTTTCTGCTTCTAGTCTCAGTTTTCGTTTGGATTGAGCCGTCAATAAAAAGGGTAAAACAAGCAAAATGGCCAACCATTTTTTCATAAAATTGATTTATGCTGCAAATGTAAGCCGATGAAATGAAATTCTGTTCCCGATATCGTAACCAACTGCCATTGTATGCAGTTAGTTTTGCAGCCTTGTCTAAACAGCAATACCATATAGCATTAGTAGGAAACCCCAATAGCGGAAAAAGTTCGTTGTTCAATGCACTTACTGGACTCAATCAAAAAGTAGGTAATTTTCCGGGAGTTACGGTTGATAAAAAAACAGGCATCTATTCTATTATTAATGAAAAAGATACTGAGCTAATAGATTTACCGGGTACCTACAGTTTATACCCACGCCGATCAGATGAATGGGTGGCTTATAAAGTATTGATGGGTGCCGATACTGATGTAAAAGCCGATATGGTTATTTTGGTAGCGGATGCCAGTAATTTAAAACGCAATTTGCTTTTTTGTAGTCAAATTGTTGATTTAAAAATACCAGTGGTCATGGCATTAACCATGAATGATTTGGCTGCCAAAAAAGATATTAAAATAGATATTGCCAAACTCGAAAAAGAGTTAGGCATTCCTGTGGTAGCAGTTAATCCAAGAAAAAACAAGGGATTGGGTGATTTAAAAAAAGCCATCGCAAAACAAATTCTATCAAGTACTTCGGATTTCAATGCCGCTTCTTTAAAACCTGATTTTATAGAAATAGAAAAACTGGCTCCTGCCGCTATAGCTGAAATGCAATCTTCCTTTCCTGCATTGAGTAAATATGCAGCCATTCATCATTTAATCAATTATGATGAATTGCAGTCTGCTTCAGAACATGCAAGAATTGAAAGCATGGTAACCAAGCATCAATTCAATCCTACCAAAACGCAGGCAGAAGAAATTATGCAACGCTATACGCATATACGCCAGCTTATGAAGCAATGCGTAATTGAGCCAGGGCCATTGGACAAAAAAATGTACAGCGATAAAATTGATCAGGTATTATTGCATCGTACATGGGGCTATGTTATTTTATTGGCAGTATTGTTTTTATTGTTTCAAAGTGTATTTGCACTGGCTACTTATCCAATGGATCTTATTGAATCGGGCTTTGCTCGAGTAAGCAGTTGGCTAACCATTCAATTACCCGATGCCTGGTGGAGCAATTTAATGATCAATGGATTTGTAGCTGGCCTCAGCGGTATTTTAGTATTTGTACCGCAGATCATGATTTTATTTGGTTTGATCACCATGCTCGAAGACAGTGGCTATATGGCACGCATTGGTTTTTTAAGTGATCGACTGATGCGTAAAGTGGGCTTGAACGGAAAGAGTGTAATGCCCATGATCAGCAGTTTTGCCTGTGCAGTGCCTGCCATCATGAGTGCTAGAAATATTGAAAATAAAAAGGAAAGGCTACTCACTATTTTGGTAACGCCGCTCATGAGTTGTAGTGCGAGGCTACCGGTGTACACTATTTTAATTGCCTTGGTAATTGATGATCGTTATTATTTTGGCTTTATCAGTTTGCAAGGTTTAGTAATGATGGCTTTGTATTTTCTCGGAACATTCATGGCGCTTTTTGTTAGCTATATATTGAAGTGGTTTATCAATATCAAAGAGAAAAGTTTTTTCATTTTAGAACTACCACTTTACCGATCTCCCCGATGGAAAAATGTAGGCATTACCATGGTGGAGAAAGCGCGCATATTTGTTTCTGATGCAGGAAAGGTAATTATGATTATCAGTTTACTCTTGTGGTTCTTAAGTTCATTCGGACCCGGCAAAGCAATTGATCAAGTAGAAAATAAATATGCTACAATGATTCAGGCTGCTCCAGCATCGAAAGATTCATTGAAGCGTGTTGCTTCAGCAGAAAAATTACAACATTCTTATGCCGGTATTTTGGGCAAAGCCATTGAACCAGCTATTGCACCTTTAGGATACGATTGGAAAATTGGCATTGCACTCATTACTTCATTTGCTGCCAGAGAAGTATTTGTAGGAACCATGGCTACACTCTACAGTGTTGAAGCAGATGACGACCAATCGCTTCGCGCTAAATTACAAGCTGCTACCCACGAAGATGGACGAAAAGTTTATACCCTTCCAGCCGCATTGTCTTTAATGGTATTTTATGTTTTGGCCATGCAATGCATGAGTACACTCGCAATAGTAAAACGCGAAACCAAAACCTGGAAATGGCCTGCCTTTCAATTCGCCTACATGACGGTACTTGCTTATGGAATGAGCTGGTTGGTGTATGTGTTATTTAGTTAAAATACTCCCACAATAATTTACTCAATTGATTGGTAAGCACCCAAGCTTCATTGGAATTTTCCCAAGATTTATCTTGATTGTTCTTGGTACAAATGCAAAAAATATAACGCGCATCATCGGCATTTACATAAAGTACTTCGCTTCTGCTTGCATTCACTGCGCCGTTTTTACTGGCAACAAAAACACCAGCAGGTATTTGAGACAATGCTTGTTCGTCCCAATAATTTCTGCCCAAGAGTCGCAACATTTTTTCGCTGGCAGTATCATTCAATAATTTTTTAGTGGCGATCAATTCCATCAATTGCGCCATTTCTCTTGGGCTTGTTTGCCCCCATCCATATTGGGTTCTGTTGTTTTCTCTTCCTGGTGTTCTGCTATTTACCCTTGTAACAGATAACCCATTGGCTTCCATTAATTCATTGATCCTTGTTCCTGTTCCGGCCAATTGTTGCAACCATAAACTGGCGGTATTATCGCTGGTAGTGAGCATGAGCATGATCACCTTGCTCAATTCTATTTTTGCACTGTCTTTTAAATTACCAACCACATCTCCATCATCATAAAATAAATTCTTGGTATAAGTAAGTGTTTGATGATAATTCAATTCATGTTTATCCATCTTGTCCATTACACCAACTAGTATGGGAACTTTTACCATACTTGCAGTTGGAAACACCGTATCTGCATTAATGGCTACAACTCGATTGCGCTCGAGGTCATGCACATAAATCCCCACATCACCTTTGAACCCTTGAATTAATTCGGTTATTTTTTCAGTTAGCTTCTTATCGGTTTTTTGAGCCAGGCAAGAGAAGCTCCAGCAGATGGCAACAATAAAAAAGAGGAATCTTTTCATAATAGAAATTGATTCCTCAAGATAAATATATTTTCGATCGACTAATCAATAACATGCACAATCACCAATATGCATTTGACTTCTTGGATTTGCCATGCAATTTAGATAGTAGCCCAGGCAGCTAAAATTTCTTCTGTATGGTTCTTGGTATCTGGTTTGTCGATGATTTTGCGAATAATCCCCGCTTCGTCTATTAAAAAAGTAGTACGGGTAGTGCCCATATAGGTTCTTCCCATAAATTTTTTCTCACCCCATAAATTGTATTTGTCTACAATTTTTTTGTCTTCATCAGAAATTAAAGGAAAAGGTAATTCATATTTTTCTTCGAACTTTTTGTGGCTTTTTACACTGTCTACACTCACACCCAATACTTGGAATCCTTTTTTAATCAAGGCACTGTGATTGTCTTTGAGGTTACAAGCTTGTGCGGTACATCCCGGCGTATCGTCTTTTGGGTAAAAATACAATATCACTTTCTTTCCCTTGTAATCTGCCAAAGAAATGGCTTTGCCATTCTGGTCTAACGCTTTTATTGCCGGTGCTTTACTGCCTTCTTTTAATACTGCCATATTGTTTTATTTGTTTTTAAGGGAAGGTTTGGCCTTCCCGCCTTACATTTGTGCAATTTATTCAAATATCATGCCTAAAGATCAATCTATTCAATCTGTTCTCATCATCGGTTCTGGACCAATTATCATTGGGCAAGCCTGTGAATTCGACTATTCTGGCTCTCAAGCCGCTAGAAGTATTCGTGAAGAGGGGATAAAAGTAATACTTATCAACAGTAATCCCGCCACAATTATGACGGATCCGATGATGGCAGACAAAGTTTATCTACTGCCATTAACTGCAGAAAGTATCGAACAGATACTTATGGAGAACCAAATTGATGCCGTTTTACCTACCATGGGAGGCCAAACAGCACTCAATTTATGTAAGGAAGTAGATGAATTGGGCATTTGGGAAAAATACAATTGCAGATTGATTGGAGTGGATGTTGCCGCTATAGATACTGCTGAAGACAGGGAGAAATTTCGACAATTGATGGTGAAAATTGGCATGCCAACTGCGCCTAGCCATGTTGCCAATAGCTTTTTAGAAGGAAAGGAATTTGCTCAACAGATTGGCTTTCCGTTGGTAATTAGGCCTTCATTTACTTTAGGAGGAACTGGTGGTGGATTTGTACATTCTAAAGATGATTTAGATGCAGCATTAGACCGAGGATTGAAAGCATCTCCTATTCATGAGGTATTGGTAGAAAAAGCAGTGTTGGGATGGAAAGAATATGAATTGGAATTACTAAGAGATTGTAATGACAATGTGGTGATTATTTGTACGGTGGAGAACCTCGATCCGATGGGGGTGCATACAGGTGATTCAATTACTGTAGCACCGGCTATGACCTTGAGTGACACTGCATTTCAGGAGATGCGCAACAAAGCCATTTTGATGATGCGCTCACTCGGAAATTTCACTGGTGGCTGTAATGTGCAGTTTGCCTTGAATCCGGAAACCGAAGAACTCATTGCAGTAGAAATTAATCCAAGGGTGAGCAGGTCTTCTGCATTGGCTTCTAAAGCAACAGGATACCCGATTGCAAAAATTGCTGCTAAATTGGCCATAGGATACAGTTTGGATGAATTGAAAAATCAAATCACCAAAACCACATCGGCTTATTTTGAACCAGCATTGGATTATGTTATTGTAAAAGTACCGCGTTGGAATTTCGATAAATTCAAAGGAGCCAATGATACATTGGGCCTTCAAATGAAAAGTGTTGGTGAAGTAATGGCCATTGGAAGAAGTTTTCCGGAAGCCTTACAAAAAGCCTGTCAGAGCTTAGAGAATGAAGCTGTAGGCTTGGGTTATTATGGTAAAAGTTTAATGAAAAGCGATGAATTGGTAGAGTACATTAAAACACCAAAATGGGATCGCATTTTTAGAATCAAAGATGCGCTGATGCAGGGCTCCACCGTTAAGTCTATTGCTCAAGCCACAGGTATTGATCGCTGGTTTTTATACCAAATTCAAAATATTTGTACACTAGAAAAAGAAATTGCTACCCATCATATTGATAGTTTGCCAACTTCATTATTAAAAGAAGCCAAAAAAATGGGCTTCTCAGATATTCAAATTGCTAAAATCATGTCGGGCAATAGTACCGAAGATCAGGTGTACGAAAAAAGAAAATCATTGGGCATTACCCGTGTTTATAAAATGGTAGATACCTGTGCTGCAGAATTTGAAGCAAAGACTCCTTATTTCTATAGCAGTTTCGAAGGTTAAATTATTTTACAGTAAAAGGCAGCAATATAAAAAACACTTTACTTTGTAACTCCAAAGCACAATTACAACTTATGAAACTAAAAGATATACAAGTACTCAACGAAAAGGAAACAAGGGGTGGTTTTGGCGAAGGGATCCATGAAATTGGAAAAGAAAACCAAAATGTAGTAGTGCTTACAGCCGATTTAGCTGGCTCTTTAAAACTAGGTCCATTTATTAAAGATTTTCCCAACCGTTTTGTACAAGTAGGTATTGCCGAAGCCAATATGATTGGCATTGCTGCAGGAATGACCGTTGGAGGAAAAATTCCATATACCACTACTTTTGCCAATTTCAGCACAGGCAGGGTGTACGACCAGATTCGTCAAAGCGTTGCCTACAGTGGAAAAAATGTAAAAATTTGCGCTTCACATGCTGGATTAACTTTGGGAGAAGACGGTGCAACCCATCAGATTTTAGAAGATATTGGATTGATGAAAATGTTGCCAGGCATGACGGTAATAGTTCCTTGCGATTTCAATCAAACCAAAGCTGCTACCAAAGCCATTGCATCTTATGAAGGGCCTGTTTATTTAAGATTTGGGCGTCCGAAATGGCCCAACTTCACCAAAGAAGATGGATCTGATTTTGTAATTGGAAAAGCACAACAACTAAGCGAAGGAACAGATGTTTCTATTTTTGCTTGTGGTCATATGGTTTGGAAAGCCATTGAAGCCGGTAGAATTTTAGAAGAAAAAGGAATCAGTGTTGAAGTAATTAATATTCATACCATCAAACCTTTAGATACTGAAGCAATTATCAAATCCATCTCAAAAACAAAAGCTGCAGTAACGGTTGAAGAGCACAATGTAATTGGTGGATTGGGAGATGCTGTTGCTCAAGTAGCGGCTAAACATTGCCCTATACCTATTGAATATATTGGCACCAATGATACATTCGGTGAAAGTGGCAAACCAACAGAACTACTTACTAAGTATGGTTTAGACACTCCTTTTATTGTAGCTGCTGCTGAAAAAGCAATCAGTAGAAAATAAGGGTGCGAGGGATTTTAAGGAGCCAATCTTGCTCTTTTCCAATTGCCATTTAAATCGATGGTATATTTAATTCTGTCGTGCAAGCGGCTGCTTCGGCCTTGCCAGAACTCCATGGCCTCGGGTCTTACAATATAACCACCCCAATGTGCTGGTCTTGGCACGAGCGATTCATCGGAATATTTTTCACTTACTTTTTTAAAATTGTCTTCTAAAAATGCGCGGTTAGGAATTACCTGACTTTGAGGTGAAACCCATGCACCAATTCTACTTCCTATAGGGCGCGATAAAAAATAAGCATCACTATCAGCTTCGGCTATTTTTTGAACTACCCCTTCGATTCTTATTTGACGTTCTAATTCTTTCCAGAAAAACAACAAAGCAACATGGTGGTTGTTGGTCATTTCAAGTCCCTTGTTGCTATTGTAATTGGTAAAAAAAACAAAACCATCATCCGTATATCCTTTTAATAAAACAATTCTTGCAGATGGCTTACCCTCTTTGTTAACTGTTGATAATGTCATGGCGTTTACTTCATCAATTGCAGCGCTGGTAGCTTCTTCCCACCATGCAGTAAATTGAATAAAAGGATCAATCGCTGCATCTGCTTCATCAAAAGACTGAAGCATATAGTCTCTTCTAATATCAGCAATTGAACTAGCCATATTAATTTTTTACAAAGTTAATCTGAAATATTGATGGATTTAGTATCGTGTTTTCCAGAGATATAGGTATAAATGGCAGGGATTACAAATAAGGTTAGTAATAACGAAAATAAAATACCTCCTACAATAACAATACCCAATGGCATACGACTTGTTGCGGCTGCGCCCAAACTTAGTGCAATTGGAAGTGCTCCTAAGGCAGTTGCCAAACTGGTCATTAATATAGGACGCAATCTTTGAGCAGAAGCCTCCAACACTGCATCGTTTTTATTTAAGCCAAATTCCCTTTTTTGATTGGCGAACTCTACAATTAAAATTCCATTCTTGGTTACCAAACCAATTAACATGATCATTCCAATTTGTGAGAATATATTAATGGTTTGATCAAAAATCCACAAGCACAATAATGCGCCTGCTAATGCCAAAGGAACGGTAAACATGATGGTGAATGGATCTTTAAAACTTTCAAATTGTGCGGCTAATACCAAATAAATTAATATCAATGCTAAACCAAAGGCAAATGATGTATTAGAAGAACTTTCTTCAAAATCACGAGAAGGTCCATTCAAGGCTGTTTTAAAACTTTCATCCAGCAATTGATCGCCTATTCTTCTCATGGCTTTAACCCCGTCTCCAATAGTCATCCCTTCGGCCAATGAAGCCGAAATTGTTGCAGCTTTAAATCGATTGAAATGATACAAAGTAGGTGGATTAGAGCTTTCTACCAACTTTACTACTGCCGAAAGTGGTATACTTTCTCCTCTGTTATTTCTAACATATAACTTTTCTATATCAGCTGGCTTTTGCCTGTCTTTATAAGCAACCTGAGATATTACCTCATATTGCCTTCCATTCATTATATAATAAGCTAAACGCCTTCCGCTAAATGCACTCGAAACCACATCTGCAACATCTACAATAGATAAACCAAGATCTTTTGCTTTTATACGATCAATGGTTAATTGAACTTCGGGTTTATTAAACTTGAGGTTTACATCAACGTTTTGAAAGGTTTTGTCTTTACGTGCTTCTTCTAAAAATTTAGGAATGACATTTTTTATTTTTTCAAAATCCAGATTTTGCAAAATAAATTGAACTGGTAAAGATCCTCTAGATCCTAATCCAACAGAGATGGTTTGCTCTTCTACTGGAAAGATTCTTGCATTGTTAATACTGGGTAATTTTTTACCAATAGCTTTGGCGATTTCTGATTGAGATCTTTTTCTTTTATCTGGCTCTACTAATTTAATTCTTAAAGTACCCCCATTTACACCTCCACCGCCTCCAAAACCTGGAACTGCAGCAAATACAAAATCTTTTTCTGGTACAGAGTCGGTTAAATAGTTCAATAGCTTGTCGCCAGTTTCAACCATATAACCATAACTAGCTCCTTCTGGTCCGCTCATCGAAAAACGAATACTACTTCTATCTTCTAGCGGCGCTAGTTCACTTTGTAAACTTTTGCCAATAAAGAAAATAATACCTATACATATTGCTACAATAACCCAAGCTATCCACCTTAGTTTTAAAAAGGATGCCAGTAAATTTTTATAACCAGATTCCATTCCTTTAAAAAATGGCTCCGTCATGTCATAAAACTTTCCATGCCCTGCATCTTTTCGATTTAATACAACATTTAATACTGGAGTAATAGTTAAAGAAACGAAAGCAGAAATCAAAACAGCAGCGGCAACCACTATACCAAACTCACGAAATAAACTTCCTACAAATCCTTGTAAGAAAATTACTGGAAGAAATACAACGGCCAAAGTAATAGAGGTAGAAATTACTGCAAAGAAAATTTCCTTACTTCCTTCCAATGCCGCTTTACGAATCGGTAGCCCTTGTTCTAACTTTCTAAAAATATTTTCTGTTACAACAATTCCATCATCTACCACCAATCCTGTTGCAAGTACTATTCCCAATAAGGTTAATACATTTATAGAAAATCCAGAAATATACATGATGAAAAATGTAGCCACCAATGAAATAGGAATATCAATCAGTGGCCTAATAGCAATCATCCAATTTCGAAAGAAAAAGAAAATAACCAACACCACTAAAGTGAAAGAAATTAATAAAGTTTCTTCAACCTCTTGAATAGAAGCCCTAACATTTTTAGTTTGGTCTATTAAAGGAGTCATGATAAAATCTCCTTTCTCTGTTTTTTGAATTTCTGCTAATCGCTTATAAAACTCATCGGCAATTTTTATGTAGTTGGCCCCGGGCTGTGGAATAATGGCCATTCCAACTGCATTTACTCCATTTAAACGCCAACTATATTCATCACTCTCAGGTCCAATTTCTACATAAGCTACATCCGACAAACGAATGATGCCTGTAGGAGATTGACGAATAATTAAATCCCTGAAATCTTTTTCAGAAGTTAATTTGCCTAATGCACGAATGGTTAACTCGGTTTTATCGCCATAGATTTTTCCAGAAGGAATTTCAACGTTTTCCGTATTTAATGCAACTCTAATATCACTGAATGTTACATTGAATGCATTCATTTTATCAGGGTCTATCCAAATACGCATCGAAGGACGTTTTTGCCCAAAAATATTCACAGCACTTACTTCTGAAATAGTTTGAAATCTTTCTTGCAAAACATTCTCTGCATATTCACTCAATTCTAATAGCCCTTTGGTTTGGCTTTGAATCGCTAGCATAATAATGAAATCGGAGTTGGCGTCGGACTTGCTAACTACTGGAGGAGCGTCTACATCTTGAGGTAAATTTCTTACAGCCTGACTTACCTTATCTCTAACATCATTTGCTGCTGCTTCTAAATTTTCTGTAACATTGAACTCTACAGTAATATTGCTATTTCCGTTAGAGCTTGAAGAAGAAATACTTCTTATACCTGGAATACCATTGATGGCTTTTTCCAACGGCTCGGTAATTTGACTCTCAATAATATCAGCATTAGCACCAGAATAAGAAGTTCTAACATTTACTACAGGTGGATCTACCGCTGGATATTCACGTACCGCCAAAAAACTATACCCCACTATACCAAACAAAATAATGAGTAAATTCATTACTGTTGCAAGTATTGGACGCTTTAATGCTAATTCTGAAATATTCATGTTACAGTGGCGCTACCGCTATTTTACTAAATCGGATAATGTCTTTACTGATCTAACTTTAACTGGAGATTTAGGACGAACAAATAATACGCCAGTTACTACAATACTATCTCCAAGTTTTAAGCCTTTGGTAACTTCTACCATTCCTGAAGATCGATAACCTGTTTCAATATCAACAAAAATGCCTTGACCATCTTTTACGACTATTACTTTTTTTGCTGTTGCTTCTGGAATAATACAATTGGTAGGTACCATAATATTGTTTTCGCCAATACTGTTGTTTGATAATATCACTTTTACAAAACTGCCAGGATTAATGGATGTTCCTTCTAATATGGCCCTTACTTTTAAATTTCTTGTTGTTAAATTCAATTGGGGGTCTATAGCAATAATGGTTGCTTTTCTATTGATGTTACCCTCATTGGTTTGAACAGTAACCGAAGCTCCTCTATGAATTAAATTGCCATAGGCTTCTGGCACATTAAAATCAATTTTTACTTTATCTACTTGCTGCAAAGTAGACAAAACAGTTGCTGGTGTTACGTAAGCACCCGGACTAATCATTCTTAATCCCAATACCCCACTAAAAGGCGCTTTAATAATTGTTTTATCAATCTCTGCCTGTGTTACAGATAAATCTGCCTTATAACTATTTACTTGGTTCAAGGCCAAATCGTAATCTGCCTGATTGATTCCATTAATGGTTAATAATTTTCTTAGGCGCTGTTCGGTTTTCTGCGCCATATCTAACAATACCTTGGTTTTACTATAGGTTGCTTGCAGATCGGCATCGTTTATTTTAGCCAATACAGCTCCTTGAGAAACCTTACCGCCATCGGGTAAATTCAACATGGTTAATCTTCCGCTGGTTTCTGGATTAATGCTCACCATTTCACCAGGAATCACAGTACCATTTACTTCAATATTATTCGTAATACTACTTCCCCCTGCTATAATTACATCAACAATTGGGGGAGATTGTGAAGACTTGGCGTTTTGAGTTGGTTGATCTTTTTTTTGCTTACACGAAAAAAGCAGTAACAATAACGACAAGCCAATGAAGGTGTTTTTCAAATCCTTAATTTTTAGACCAATAAAGATAGAATTTATTTAGGCTTTATGCTTCAAGAAAGTACAAATGGCTAAATAGAGAAATAAGGCCCCTAAACTGAAGATTCCGCAATCAATTTGTACATTCATAGTCTAAAAGATTCAATATATGTATGCTCTTTCGCAGCAATACCCTTCTAAGAGGGCATTTATCACAGGTGCGGCATCAGGATTAGGCAAAGCATTTGCTTCCGAATTATTAGCAGATGGTTGGACCATTGGTATGGCAGATAACAATGTAATTGAATTACAAAAAGCGGTGGAGGAAATGAAGTCCCTTGGAGGCAATGCGCTCATGTATCAATTAGATGTATCTGATAAAGACCAGTATAAAACAATAGCAGATCAATTTTTAAGGGATGCTGGAGGAATAGACTTGCTATTTAATAATGCAGGTGTAGGTGATGGCGGAAATTTTGAAGAATATTCTTTAGAAAATTATGAGTGGATGATCAGTATTAATCAATTGGGTGTAGTATATGGTTGTTACTATTTTATTCCTACAATGAAAAAACAACAATCAGGACATATATTAAATACTGCAAGTGCTGCTGCCATTGGTTGTGCACCAACCATGGGGGCATATAATATGACCAAAGCCGCAGTGGTTGCCATTAGTGAAACTTTATACAGTGAATTAATGGATTTTAATATTCAGGTTTCTTGTATTCAACCTACTTATTTTAAAACCAATATCAGTCAATCTGCAAGAGGAGGAAACACCATACAGAAAATCACGCAAAATTTTATTGACAGATCGGGCCTCGAAGCAAAAGAAGTTTCACAAGAGATATTGCATAGGGCTGGTAAAAAAGAATTGTATATCATTCTTCCAAAGTCGGCACATAAAATGTGGTTGTACAAAAGATGGGCCCCCACTAAATTTAGAAAAATAGTGAAGGAACAATTTATGAGTGCCATGCATAAAGCATTAAAATATTCAAAATAAAAACAATGAAAGCCAATCAGGTATTTAGTTTAGAAGGAAAAGTAGCGTTGATCACTGGCGCCAGTAAAGGAATAGGAGAAGCAATTGCTCGAATTTTTGCAGCCAACGGCGCCAAAGTAATAATCAATTCCAGAAAACAAGAAGAGCTGGATAAAGTAGCCGCTTCCATTAAAGAAGCTGGCGGCGATTGTACTGGAATAGCCGCCAATGCAGGAGATATTGCTTCTTGTAAAATACTCGTAGAACAATCAATTGCTTTACATGGAGGAATTGATATACTCGTAAACAATGCAGCGAGTAATCCGGTGTTTGGGCCTGTAGTTGAATGCGAAGAATGGGCTTTCGATAAAATCATGAATGTAAATGTGAAAGCGCCTTTTGAATTGGGAAAATTGATCTATCCCATCATGAAAGAAAGAGGTGGAGGATCAGTAATTAATATCAGTTCTATTGCAGGGCTTACTCCTGATCCAGGATTGGGCATGTATTCTGTTTCGAAGGCAGCACTGAATATGCTTACCAAAGTATGTGCTAAAGAATGGGGTAAAGATGGCATAAGGGTAAATGCTATTTGCCCTGGACTCATCAAAACCAAATTTTCTGAAGCATTGTGGCAGGATGAAAAATGGTTGAATCGATTTGTAAAAATGGCCCCAATTGCAAGAATGGGTACGGTAGAAGAAATTGCAGGAATGGCCTTGTTCTTGGCTTCTAGCGCTTCGGGCTATAGTACTGGAAATATGTTTACTGCAGACGGAGGTGTAACAATTTAATTATGGAAGCAATATTTATTACTGAGCGATTAAAAACATTGTTGCCCGAAATCAAACAGTTTGTGCAAGATGAATTAATTCCCTTAGAGAAGAATCATACCACAAGACCATTTAAACAGACTGAAATAATTTTAGCTGATAAAAGAGAAATGGTAAAAGCCAAGGGTTGGTGGAATTGTCATTTACCAAAAGAAGAAGGTGGAATGGGATTAAGCCTTTGCGAATTTGGACAAGTAAGTGAATTATTGTCCTTGGCTCCTTATTACGGTCAATATACTTTTAATGCACAACCACCCGATATTGGCAATACAGAACTCATTGGAAAATTTGCATCCGATGCCATTAAGAAAAAATTTCTTCTTCCATTATTGGAAGGAAAAATTCGCAGTTGTTTTTCAATGACTGAACCTGAATACCCTGGATCAAATCCAACCAGAATGGCCACTACAGCCGTTCGTGAAGGAAACGAATATGTGATCAATGGACATAAATGGTTTACTTCTTCTGCCGATGGAGCTGCATTTGCAGTGGTCATGGCGGTTACCAATCCGGATGCGGCAAAGCACCAACGTGCCAGTATGATCATTGTTCCAACTGATACTCCAGGATTTGAATTCATTAGAAATATACCTGTATTTGGCGAAGCAGGAGAAGGCTGGGCAAGTCATGCAGAAATTAGATACAATAATTGTAGGGTACCTGTGGAAAATTTAATTGGTGTTGAAGGTGAAGCGTTTAAACTAGCGCAAGAAAGATTAGGACCTGGAAGAATTCACCACTGCATGCGTTGGGTGGGTATTGCAGAAAAAGCATTCGACCTTATGTGTAAGAGGGCAGCCACAAGAGAAATGGAAGAAGGTGTTTTGCTCGGTCAAAAACAATTCATACAAGGATTTATAGCAGAGAGTAGGGTTGAAATAGATGCGTCTCGTTTATTGGTGTTGCGAACTGCCCATAATATTGATTTATATGGGGCTGCAGCCACCAGAGACCAAATTGCGGGTATTAAATTTTATGTTGCCAATATGGTATTGAAAGTGTTAGACAGAGCCATACAAGTGCATGGTGCCATGGGCATTTCGGACGAAACCATGTTGGCAAATTTATACCAACACGAAAGAGGCGCCAGAATTTGGGATGGAGCCGATGAAGTGCATATGCAAAGTTTGGCATTGAGTATTTTGAAAAAATACGGAATGGAGAAAAGAAAATAATAAGTATACGATTTTGTAAACAGTAGACAAGTTGATCAATCAATATTCATGGAAAAAACGGTAGCACTTAGCGAAGATGAACTAGGATTGAGAGATGCATTGAATAATTATATTTCTGCTCATACTTTGCCCATTCAAACAATCGAAAAGATCAGTCGATTTCCTGGAGGCTATTCCAATCTTACATATTGCTTAACTACTAAAGAAAAAGAATATGTGCTTAGAACTCCACCTCATGGTGCCAATATTAAATCCGCTCATGATATGGGCAGAGAGTTTAAAGTACTTAGTTTACTAAAACCCCATTTCGCTCAAACACCTACTCCAATTGAATTTAGTGCAGATGTTTCTATTTTGGGTGCACCATTTTATATCATGGAGAAATTGGAAGGTACAATTCTTAGAGCACACAATGCACCAAAAATGCAATTACCTGCTGCTACTTTTACAGCAGTATCCGAACAATTAATCGACACATTGGTTGCATTGCACTCCATTGATATTAGCACAACAAATTTGGATCAATTGGGTAAGCCGGATGGATATGTGCAAAGACAGGTGGAGGGATGGATTAAAAGATATTATGTAGCAGAAACAGATGCAATTGAAAATATGAATCAGGTAGCTAAATGGTTGCAAAGCTTTCGTCCGATTGAACAGGCACCTGCTTTTTTACACAACGACTTTAAATACGATAATGTTATTTTCTCATCTGATTTCACCAAGGTTGTTGGAGTACTAGATTGGGAGATGTCTACTGTGGGCAATCCATTAATGGACCTTGGTGCAATGCTGGCATATTGGTTTGAAGAAGGAGAAGGAGATGTATTTAAACAATACAATTTAAGTTGGTTGCCGGGTAATTATACAAGGCAAGAACTCCTCAATCGGTATGCAGCAAAAAGCGGTAGAGATTTAAGTGATATGCACTTTTATTATGTATTTGGTTTGTTTAAGAATGCAGTAATTGCGCAACAAATTTATCATCGATTTAAACAAGGACATAGTTCAGATGCAAGATTCGGTGCGTTGTTACCGATGATTCGGTTATTGAGTGAGCGAGCTGCTGCTGAAATGCAATAGAATAATATTAAAACCCATCTTTTCTTCTATACATTCCACCCCGCCAATTGAATCGAGTTGATTGATATTGTTCAAATGATTTCTGAACATAATAACCCAATTCTAAATCATTGAGTTGATGTACCAGTTCAGCTGTGGGCCTATATCGAACCATGAATGTATCCAATTCTGGAGATTGTAGTTTGGTAATTTTTCTTACGAAAGCCTTACTGAATCTACTGTTTACATATTTCTCATTTTCTTCTTCAATTAATCTTTTCTGCAAAGCCAATAAACTTGCATTGCGTTTAAAACGGAACATATTGATGATCTCATTTACATCAAATCCTACAGCAGTTCCCGGATTATAGGTAGAGGGTGGTTTTACTATACCCAAAGACGGCTTTCTGAAATTAAATATCTTGGCATAGTCTTGCCGATTCATTGCCGAGTCGTATCGATAATAATTATTGCGCACTTTCACTTCGGGTAATTGTGCAGAATACACATGAATCATCACATTGAAATTATCCAAATTGCTGATGGTGTCAACCGGATACTTCATAGTAGATTTTCCAATCATTGAAAACCAAATTGAATCTGTTGTTTTTACGGTGAGTAAATACCTACCTGTCGAATCGGTGATGGCACCTCTTCCAGAAGTACTTTGTACTGCAACGGCTTCTAATGGTCTTCTTGCAGAAATATCATATACAGTTCCACTAATGGTAATAAACTGAGCACTGGCTTCACCCAAGAATACCGTATTCAACAGTACCAATAAAATGAAATAAATGCGTAGCTTTTTGCTCAATGGCCGTTAATTAATTTGTAATATTAAAGCAGCAAGAGCAGAGTACCATCTTTTGTAAAGGAATTAACGCCTTTTTTGCACTTAAAACTTATGCTCCAAAATATAAGGCAACATTTTACGCCAAGTTGGCCAATCGTGGGTAATATCCGCTCCCCAAACATCTAAATCGTTCCAAATTCCCTTATCATACAATACTGCTGAGAACCTTTTAGAAGCTTCAGGGTCTTCATAAGAACCGCTACCGGTATAAATATGAATATGGTGGCTAGCGCGAATTTTTGCTAAATACGATTCGTCGGATAAATTGGGCACATAATGTGTTGGACTATTAAAGTAAACCTGATCATCCCAAAATCCATCGGTGTACTCTGTTAAATCATAAACTCCACTCATACTGATGGCGCCATTAATAATATCCGGGCGTTTTAAAAATAAATTCATAGCATGTAAAGCGCCAAAACTTGCCCCACAGGTATAAATCATTGTTTCGTTACTGGTATTTGTTCTAATAAAAGGAACCACTTCGTTAAACACATATTCGTTAAACTGATTTTGACGAATGGCTTTATGCGATGGAACCATCTTTTTATTCATCCAACTTTCATTGTTCATGCTGTCGATACTAAATACGCGAATTTTTCCAGATTCAATGAAAGGGGCCAAAGCATCAAGCATTTGAAAACGCTCATATTCCAAATAATCTGCTGCTGCAGTTGGAATTAATAAAATCACAAAACCACAATGACCATAAGATACGATGGGCATTTCTTTATCGAGTGCAGGGCTGTACCAAGAAGATAGCTGTTTATTCATTTGATGTTTCACACACGCTACGATTTGCAAATAGACCGATTAAGCTATACAGGTTTTTTTTATTTCTTTCCAGAGATCTCTAAAGCATTGTGCTGCATAACTGCTAGCAGCAAAGGTTTCGATCGGCGCTTCATTCACGCCCATTTTTTCTACATCACTTAAATAAGGGATATAATTTTTAAAAAACAATTTGTCTTTATAAAATTCATTGATGGTTTCGTGGTGTAAATTTTTTCGATGATCTACCATACTAAAAAAGCATTTCAATTTACTTAGGTCTACATCATTTTCTTTACAATAGTTTAATACCGATTCAAATGAACGTATAGATAATGTAGTTGGAATATTGGGCATCAAAATCCAATCAGCCCCAAAAAAAATAGCATCGTGTAAAATGGAGATGCCAGGAGGGCAATCTAAAAAAACAATATCATATTCTTTTTTAACCGAAGAAAGCAATGTAGCAATTTTTTTCTTCGACTGTTTCATTTCATTGAGCAGTACATCTGCATATCGAGCAGATAAATCGGCTGGAATGATATCCAGATTGTCGAAATCAGCGTGTTGAATTGCTTCGGCTAATCCGATTTCACTATTCAATATTTTTTTCGCTTCGTTTTTAATGGTTGAATTAACCCCCAAATAAAATGAAGATGAACCTTGAGGATCTAAATCCCAAACCAATGTTTTGTACCCTTCCTTTGCGGCCAAATAGGCCAAATTGATGGTAGCAGCTGTTTTACCAACTCCTCCTTTTAAATTATATAATGCGATGGTAACCATATTAAGCTTTTAGCGTATAAAGAAAGATAGTAAAAATTACAATAAGGCACCAAATAAAAGGCAGGCCAAAACAATAAATGGTGCAGGAATATGATTGAGCCTAAGTAAAACAAAGGTCATCATTACAATAAAAATATCCCAAAAGGCTGTAGTAAAGTTTCCATCTAATAAGGAAAAGAAAATATTATCTTTTAATAAGTAAGCCGTTGCGCCAGCCATAATTCCCACCACTGCTGCATTAATTCCTTCTAATGAACGATATATAACCGCATACTTTTTAAGGTTATGCCATACTGGAAAAAAGAATAAAACCAATAAGGCACTGGGCAAAAATATGGCTATTGTACCTACGATGGAGCCTAATAATTGCATCATGGCACCTTGTGTTCTGAGTGCCATTCCGCCCGTAAATGCCCCAATGGAAAAAACCGGGCCAGGAATTGCTCTTACCATGCCAGATCCAGTTAAAAAATCTTGTTTATCAATTTTTAATACATCTCTGCCAGTAGTTTGTATATGCTTTGTTTCTGGGCGAGTAACATATTGTTCATACATTAATGGCATCAAAACATCTCCACCACCAAATACCAAACTGCCAAAACGATAATTGTTTTCGAATACGTTGATGATTTTTTGATTGCTCCACTTATTGTTAGTAGCTGTTTCAGATAAATATCCTGCAATACCAAATAGTGTTAAAAAAATGAGCATATTGCCCCATTTAATTTGCTTAGGAGGTATTTCTTTTTGGGGAATACGTTTATCACTAAAATTGGTTGCAATGCCCGCCAATACGATTAATCCCGGAAAAATCCATGGCGTTTTAAATGCCAAGAAAGTAGCAATGGTAGCTACGATCATAATAACCCTTGTAATGGTATTGTGAATGGATAATCCGAAAGTTCTGTAAGATGAGTAAGCAATGAAACCGATGGCCATTGGCTGTATAAATTGAAATACAGCAGCCTTTTTTTGCATGTCGGCAAAATAATCCAATACAAAAGACAGGCCTGTCATGATAATGCAAGCTGGTAAAATCCATATCAATAAAGTGAGTAAAGCCAACCCGATACCACCCCGCTTAAATCCAATCAGTGCAAGTGTTTGCGTAGAAGAAGCACCTGGCAATAATTGACAAAATCCGTTGTATTCCATCAATTCGGCTTCGGTAACATCTCTTCTTTGTTGCACAAAAGTTTTCATCATCATACCAATGTGACCTTGCGGACCACCAAATGCAGTTATACTATGCAAGAAAACTGCACGCAAAAAAGGAATATGGCGATGAATAATCATTTTTTTAATCCTATCTCTCTTAAACGTTCGTCTAAGTATTCTCCAGCTGTGGCATCGGCATAGGCTTTAGGATGTTCATTATCAATGCAACTTGCTAAACATGCCAAACTCATTTCACTTCTTGGATGTAAAAAGAATGGCATTGAAAATCTACTAGTATGCCATAATTCACGTGCAGGGTTTACAACCCGATGTGTGGTACTTCTTAATTTATTGTTGGTTAATCGTTGTAGCATATCTCCTACATTCACCACAATTTGTTCTGGTAAAGAAGTAACGTTTACCCATTCCCCTTGCTTGGTTAAAATTTGAAGTCCGTCGGCAGAAGCGCCTACCAATAAGGTAATTAGGTTAATATCTTCATGTTGTTCTGCTCGTATTGCCGATTTGGGCTCTTGTGTAATTGGCGGATAATGAATACAGCGTAAAATAGAATTGCCATTGTTTACATACTGATCAAAATAATGCTCATCAAGATGTAAATACAATGCAATAGCCTGAAGCAAAGCTTTGCCACTTTTTTCGAAATTGCGATATGCATTGTACAATGTTTGATTGAAAGGAGGTATTTCTGCAACAGAAACATTTGCTGGATATTCCGATTTGATAGGATCATTGTCTTCTACTGTTTGCCCATATTGAAAAAATTCTTTTAAATCTGGTGCTTCGCTTCCCTTTGCATGCTCTCTTCCAAAACTGGTATAGCCTCTTTGCCCTGCTAATCCGGGTATTTCAAATTTCAATTTTTTTTCGAGTGGCATTGCAAAAAACTGTTGAACATATTCATATTGATGAGCAATCAGCTCATCAGGAACACCATGGTTTTTAACTGCTACAAAGCCAACATCTTCGTATGCTTTTCCGAGTGCCTCCACAAATGCTGCTTTTTGAGCTGGAGTTCCGCTGGTGAAATCCGCTAAATCAACTACTGGAATGGCCATTGCAAATCGTTTTTAGTTAACTAATAAAATAATCGGTAAATTACGAAACTCAGGTGAAATATGCCAATTAGTGCATAACCTTGCTATTTGGTCATTTTTTATCAACTTTATCAAATGAATTATTGCTCCTTAAAAATAGTCATTGCTTTAGTTCTTTTTACAAGCATTGTTGCTTGCAAAACCACTCTTATAAATACACAGCCTTTTTCTAAAGAATGGATCAAAGAGCAACCTGATTATGCTGATTTAAACAATTGGGCAGCTCATCCAAATAAAAGGGATCCATCAGATAGTGTACCAAAAGATTTATCAACCAATTATCGTCCAGACTCAAGTATAGATGTTTTTTTTATTCATCCTACTTCTTATTTAGATCCACAAAGACCTTTTGGATGGAATGCTCCACTGAATAATTTGTCCATCAACGAAAAAACCGATAATGGAACAATACTTTTTCAAGCAAGCATTTTTAATGAGGTAGGAAGCGTATTCGCTCCACGTTACAGACAAGCCAACTTATCGGCTTATTTTCCTAAATCAGCGGTAGACAGTAGCAATGCTATGGCTGCATTCGAATTGGCTTACCAAGACATTAAATTGTCTTTTGAATATTATTTATTGCACAACAACAATGGCAGACCAATCATAATAGCTTCGCATAGTCAAGGAAGCACCCATGGAAAAAGATTGATCAAAGAATTTTTCGACAGTACCAATTTAAAAAACAAACTGGTGGTTGCTTATCTTGTAGGGATGCCAATTGAAACCGATTATCTTAGCAATATTAAAGCATGTGTAACACCCTTTCAAACAGGATGTATTTGTAGTTGGCGAACTTATAAGGATGGATATGATCCTGCGTTTATACAAAAAGAAACATTTAAAGCAATTGTTACCAATCCGCTTACTTGGGACAGCGGCAAACCTATTGCTAATAGGGATTTGAATAAAGGAGGTATATTGTTAAAGTTCAATAAAAAAGTAGAGAAAGTAACCAATGCAACAGTGCATGGAAATATTCTCTGGTCTAAAAAACCCCATTTCTTTGGCAATATTTTTTATACTACAACGAATTATCATGTAGCAGATATGAATCTATACTACATGAATATTAGGGAGAACGCCGCATTAAGAGCAAAGTTTTTTTGGAAGCAATAGCAGTTAATTAATTTCCATAAACACTCAAAAACTTGATGCGCATAATTTTGAGTTGTTCCCAATTGTAATCGTATTCGGCCAATTCTTCTCTTGCAACATCCAATGAAGAAGTTTCACAACTTTTAAAGTATTCAATAATTTCTTCTTGATCTACATTATCTAGCCATTCATCAATCGCATAATCAAGATTAAGGCGGGTTCCACTTGCAGCAATGGTTTCCATCTCTTCTAATAGCTCGTCTAATTTCAATCCCTTGTTTTTGGCTATTGTTTCGAGCGGGATTTTTTTGTCTACATTTTGAATGATGTAAATTTTATTGCTACCAGCATTGGCTACGCTGCGCATTACAAAATCATCCGGTTTTTCTATTTCGTTTTCTTCTACGTATTTAGCAATTAGTTCTACAAATGGTTTGCCATATTTAATGGATTTTCCTTTGCTAACTCCTTGGCATTTTTCCATCTCTTCTAAAGTGGTAGGATAAAGTGTGGCCATGTCTTGTAGAGAGTTCTCCAAAAAAATAACAAATGGAGGAAGCGATTTTTTCTTGGCTTCTTTCTGGCGCAATTCCATCAGCATGGCAAATAATTTATCGTCGGAGGCAGCGCCTGTTTGAGATGCATTTTCTCCTTCTTCGTCATCGGCATTGGCGTCTTCAAACAAATTATTCATCACAATTTTAAAAGAAACTGGTTTCTTTAAAAATTTATCTCCTTTTGGTGTTACTTTAATTAATCCATATTCCTCAATGTCTTTCTGCAATAAATTATCCAACAACATTTGCCTGATCAAACTGCTCCAGAAATGAGGCTCTTGATTGTTACCGATTGCAAATACAGGAGAAGCATCGTGTCGGAACATGGTATTCTGGGGCGTTAGTTTACCCATTAAGATATTCACCACATAATCGGTGATGAATCGGCCATCCAATGCATTCACCACTTTCAATACTTTAATAACTTCGTCTTTGGCTTCAATTTGTTCTTTCGGATTTTTGCAATTGTCACAGAGCCCACAGTTTTCCGTATTCCAATCTTCTCCGAAATAATGCAATAATATTTTTCTTCTACATACCGAACTTTCGGAATAGGCCACCATCTCATCAATCAATTGAGCGCCTACTTCTCTCTCACTCAAAGGTTTGTCGCGCATGAGATGCTCAAGCTTAGAAACATCTTTATGTGAATAGTACAATACACAAATTCCTTCTAATCCATCTCTACCGGCCCTACCGGTTTCCTGATAATAATTTTCAATAGATTTAGGAATATTAAAATGGATAACAAAACGAATATCTGGTTTATCAATTCCCATCCCAAAAGCAATGGTAGCAACAATAACTTGTACATCTTCGTTTAGAAACTGATCCTGTCTTTTGGCCCTTAATTTTTGATCGAGCCCTGCGTGATATGCTACTGCTTTTATTTTATTGGCCACCAACAACTCAGCCAATTCTTCGGTAGTTTTTCTATTAAGGGTATAAATGATGCCGCTTTTGCCCTTGTGCTGTGATATGAATTTTACAATACTTTTTACCGTTTGTTCTTTTTCAATTTTTGGTTGAATTTCATAGTATAAACTAGAACGGTTAAAAGAAGAAATCAACACATTGGGATTTCTTAGCCCTAGATTTTTAAGAATATCACTTTGCACTTTAGGAGTTGCAGTAGCAGTTAATGCAATTACTGGAATGTCGGGGTTAATAATATCCATCATTTCGCGTAATCGGCGATATTCGGGCCTAAAATCATGACCCCACTCCGAAATACAATGGGCTTCATCTACCGCAAAAAAAGAAATATTTAAATCACTGAAATACTCCAGGTTTTCTTGTTTGGTAAGGGTTTCGGGGGCAACGTACAAGAGTTTTGTTTTTCCACTATCCAGATCTTCTTTTACTGCTTTGATCTGTCCTTTGTTTAAAGAAGAGTTTAAAAAATGGGCAACTTCGTCGTTTTCACTATAGCCGCGCACCAAGTCTACTTGGTTTTTCATCAATGCTATTAGTGGAGATACAATGATGGCGCATCCGGGCATTATTAAGGCTGGCAATTGGTAACACAAGCTTTTACCACCCCCAGTTGGCATAATAACAAAAGTATCTGTTCCATCGAGTAAGCTATTGATTGCTTTTTCTTGGGTGCCTTTAAATTGGGTGAACCCAAAATATTGTTCAAGGGCTCCGTAAATATTGTATTGGTGAGCTGATATGGGCGCTTTTGTGGAATTTTTTTTGCTACTTGGTTTTTTCTCAGCTGATTTTTTTGTGGTTACCATCTCTCGAAATCTATTTTATTGCTATAAACAGTCTTTAACAAATAAGTTAACTAATATAATCTTTTTTACCTAAAAATGCATCATTTTGTTTGGAATGAATGTACTTTGTAAATGGGGCGCTAAGTTAACAAAATACAAGCGCAATGCTTTGCCTTTGATGTTAAAGTTTACCTTTGTTAAACATGAAATCTACTATCATTCAAACAGCACTCGGTACAATTGAAATTGAAACGCAGGCCGTTAAAGGATTAGCCACATATATAGATGATGTTTTTGAACAAATTATTCAAACAATTCATCAATCTAAAGGCCGATTGATTATTAGCGGAATTGGTAAAAGTGCCATTATTGCTCAAAAAATTGTAGCTACGCTAAACTCTACCGGTACACCATCCTTATTTATGCATGCTGCAGATGCCATTCATGGTGATTTAGGGATGATTACAGAACATGATATAGTGCTTGTAATTAGCAAAAGCGGAGAAAGCCCAGAAATAAAAATGTTGGTGCCATTGATTAAAAGTTTTGGCAATACACTAATAGGAATGGTGGGCAATATGGAAAGTTTTTTAGCAAAACAAGCCGATTTAATATTGAATACAACTATTGCAAAAGAAGCCTGCCCCAATAACTTAGCTCCTACCAGCAGCACTACTGCTCAAATGGTGATGGGAGATGTTTTGGCCGTATGTTTAATGGAGCTCAATGGTTTTAACAACAGAGATTTTGCCCGTTTTCATCCTGGAGGAAACTTGGGCAAAAGATTGTATTTAAGGGTAGAAGATATTGCATCAAATAATCAAAAGCCAGCAGTATTGGCCAATGCTAGTTTAAAAGAAGTAATTGTAGAAATTACCGAAAAAAGATTAGGAGTAACCGCTGTAATTGATGAACATGGTGCACTTAAAGGAATTATTACCGATGGCGATTTAAGAAGAATGTTGGAAAAAACCACCGATATTGGTGCCATCTCTGCAAAAGATATCTTAACCCCAAAACCCATTACAGTAGACCCTGAAGCACTGGCCATAGAAGCCTTGGATATTCTAAGATCCAATAATATCAGTCAGTTGGTTGTGGCCAATAATGGTATTTATAGAGGTATTCTGCACCTACATGATTTAGTCAGGGAAGGAATTGTTTAAAGAAACAATAAGCAGCTATTAAACTCGTTCAATAATGCTGTACTATTGTATTGCAAAATTGAAAAAGCAAACAAAATCCAATCAATGAACCAACATCATTACGTAGCGATTATGGCCGGAGGTATTGGCAGTCGTTTTTGGCCAAAAAGCAGAACTTCTTACCCCAAACAATTTTTAGATATCTTAAATACAGGAAAATCTTTAATCAGGTGGACTTATGAAAGGTATGCGGCTTTTATTCCAAATGAAAATATTTTTATAGTTACATCTGATGAATATGTTGACATTGTAAAAGCACAATTACCTGAACTACCTATAGCAAATATTCTAGCTGAGCCTAGCAGAAAAAATACGGCGCCTTGCATAGCATATATTTCTTACAAATTATTACAAAAAGATCCTGAAGCATCATTGATTGTAGCGCCAAGTGATCATATGATTCTAGACGGTGAAAACTTTAAGAATATCACTTTACAAGCACTGGATTTTGCAAGTCATATTAAATCCTTGGTAACATTAGGCATTAAGCCTACACATCCAAATACAGGGTATGGTTATATTCAACACGAACCCATGCAAATGGGAGATGGGATTTATAAAGTAAAAACTTTTACTGAAAAGCCTAATTTAGAATTGGCAAAAACATTTTTAGCCAGTGGAGATTTTTTATGGAACGCGGGTATTTTTGTTTGGAAGGTTAAAAATGTAATGAAAGCATTTGAACAATATCAACCAGAAATGTTTGAATTGTTTGATGCAGAAAAAGCACATTTTAATACCCCTGCCGAAAAAGATGCCATCAACCGCATTTACCCAATGTGCACCAATGTATCAATCGACTTTGCTATTATGGAAAAAGCCGATAATGTATATGTAATACCTTCTTCATTTGGCTGGAGCGATTTAGGAACTTGGAACAGTGCTTATGATAATTTAGAAAAAGATTATTTGGGCAATGCCGTTGCATCTCCCAATGTAATAGTGATTGATGCCACAAAATGCATGGTATCAGCCAATCACGAAAAACTCATAGTACTACAAGGATTAGATGATTTTATTATAGTAGATACAGATGATGTTTTATTGATTTGTAAAAAAGAAAAAGAACAAGCCATTAAAGAATATGTGGCTGAAGTAAAGCGCAATAAAGGCGATCAATATATATAAACGATTGTTAGTTTTTAAAAAAAAGAGGGTTGCATAGCTATCCCTTTTTTATTTATGCCTACATTTGAAAGAACACAAACTACTAATGATGGCTTTATTGCGAACAGTTATCACAGGAACGGGCAGTTATATTCCACCGCATATTAAAACAAATAAAGATTTTGCTGAGCAGGTTTTTTATGCAGAAGACCACGAAAAAATTGCAGCCCCATCTACTGAGATTGTTGAAAAATTCAAGGATATAACGGGCATTGAAGAAAGACGTTATGTGGGCAATGAATTCACGGCTTCGGATATGGGCGTCATTGCTGCCAAACACGCTATCGAAAATGCAGGTATTGATCCCGAATCAATCGATCAAATAATTGTAGCACATAATTTTGGAAACGTATTAAAAAATACGATTCAATCGGATGCTGTTCCTTCATTGGCATCACGCATTAAAAGTGAGTTGGGAATTCGCAATCCCAATTGTATTGCATATGATATTTTATTTGGTTGCCCAGGTTGGATATTGGGTGTAACACAAGCCAATGCATTCATACAATCCGGATTAGCTAAAAAAGTATTGGTGATTGGTACAGAAACATTGAGCAGGGTGATTGATCAATATGATAGAGATAGCATGATTTTTAGTGATGGGGCAGGCGCTACAATTGTAGAGGGTATTGAAGGAGATAAAAAATCAAGCGGCATTATAGCTCAAAGCATGCAAAGTCATTGCGTAGATGAAGTGAATTATATCAATATGGGAAAATCATATATGCCAGATGCAGATTCTTCCATCCGATATATTAAAATGAAGGGAAGAAAAGTGTATGAGTATGCAATCAAAAATGTTCCTATAGCAATGAAAGCTTGTTTGGATGAAGCAGGTGTTCATGTAAGCGATGTAAAGAAATTCTTTCTGCACCAAGCCAATGAGAAAATGGATGAAGGATTTATTAAGGCATTGTTTAAACTATATGGCATCAAAGAAATACCAGCCAATATAATGCCCATGAGTATTCATTTATTGGGCAATAGTTCTGTTGCAACCATTCCTACATTATATGATTTAGTGCATAGGGGTGAATACGATGAACATCAATTAGAACCCGGTGATATCATATTATTTGCATCTGTAGGCGCAGGAATGAATATCAATGCAATCTGCTATCGGGTGTAAACAATAAGGCGTAAAAAGTTATATATGGTTGTGCCATAAATTAACAGATAATCAATACCCTCTCTCGTTCTTCCCTTGTAAATAATTTAAGAATGCTTTGTTTACTACGCGGTTTCCGCCTGGTGTTGGGTAGTTTCCAGTGAAATACCAATCGCCTGTATTCGTAGGGCAACTATCGTGTAGGTCTTCGATGGTTTGATAAATTACTTGTATAGGCAAATCCACTTCTGGAGGTGTGATTAGTTGGGCAATTTTATCAGAAATTTCTTGTGTAGTAAATGGTTTATAAATCTGCCTTACTACATTTTCGGTATGCAATAGATTGCCTTCTTTTAATTGAATAATTCTTTCTTGTACTTCGTTGATAACATGGCCCATGCCTCTTTCATTCAATAATGCAATGGCTGCACGGAATGCAATAAAATCGCCGAGCTTACTCATGTCTATACCATAACAATCTGGGTAACGAATTTGAGGAGCAGAAGAAACCACAATAATTTTCTTAGGCATCAAACGTGATAACATACGCACAATACTTTCTTTCAATGTAGTGCCGCGTACAATGCTATCATCAATAACCACTAAAGTATCTTCGTGCTTTCTAACGGTACCATAAGTAATATCGTACACATGTTGTACCATTTCATTTCTATTGGCATCTTCGGTAATGAATGTGCGCAACTTCACATCTTTAATGGCAATTTTTTCCTGACGAATTTTTCGGTTGATCATTTCTTCGAGTTTCTCTTCGGAGAAATCTCTGTCCCAACTTAAAATGCGTTCTACTTTTATTTTATTCAAATAAGCTTCCATGCCTTTTACCAATCCATAAAAAGCCACTTCAGCAGTATTGGGTATATAAGAAAAAATGGTGTTCTTTAAATCGTTGTTGATACTTTGCAAAACGGTTTCGCTCAAGTGTTGCCCTAGTGCAATTCTTTCTCTATAAATTTTTTCGTCGCTACCGCGAGAAAAATAAATTCTTTCGAAACTACAAGCCCTTCTTTCTTTGGGCTCCAATATTTTTTCGATACGATAATTACCCGAATCATCTACAATCAAAGCCATACCTGGCATGAGTTCCAATACCTCATTCTCACCTACATTAAAGGTTGTACGAATAGCAGCACGTTCGCTGGCAGCAACAATTACTTCGTCGTTGATATAATAATATGCCGGTCGAATGCCATGTGCATCGCGCATTACAAAGCTATGCCCATTGCCGAGTAATCCTCCAATGGTATAACCACCGTCAAATAATGGAGTGGCTTTTTTTAATACAGAACTAATGCTTGCTTCATTCGGATGCAAAGCATCTTCATCACACAAATAATGATGCAATACTTCTAACATGGCAGCCAAATCACTCTGCTTTTGAAAATCGCCAGGATGCATATTAATCTGCTCAAATAATTCATCGGTATTAACCAAGTTAAAGTTGCCCGCCAATGCCAAATTCTTACCGGGCAATAAATCGCATTTTATAAAAGGATGGCAAAATTCTACATTGTTCTTACCCTGTGTACCATATCTTAAGTGACCCAGTAACAATTCACCCAAAAAAGGCAAATGCCCTTTCATTAATCCGGGATGTTGTTTGATATCTGGTTGGTATTTTTCTAATTCTTGTATTGCCTGACCTACTTGAAAAAACAAATCTGCAATCGGTTGTTGTGCACTACTGCGCATTCGATGCAGAAAAGGGTTACCAGGTTCTGTATTTAATTTTACCACGGCCAGGCCTGCTCCATCTTGCCCTCGGTTATGCTGTTTTTCCATGAGCAGGTAAAGCTTATTGAGGCCATAAGTTACCGTTCCATGTTTTTGGAGAAAATAGGAGAAAGGCTTGCGCAAACGAATATAAGCCAGGCCACATTCGTGTTTAATCTCGTCGCTCATAATATTGATTAAAAGAAAGTGGCGAAGTTACAACTCCGCCACCTTTTTTTATATTATTTATATGCCGATGCTGTTTGAAGGGTTTCCGCTAACCAAAGAAACTCTTGTAGAAAATTATCTACCGATTTTTTAAAGCCAGGATCTAGTAAATTACCCGCTTCATCAAACTTTTTATCAATAAAAGGAGTGATCAGCATATGTGGTGAGGCAATTCCAAATAAGCCAGGTACCAACAACAATAATTGCTGAGATGCCCGAATTCCGCCCATACCTCCCACGGAAGCTGGTGCTAAACCGAAGGCCTTTCTGGCTTGTTTGGGAAAATAGTCGAGGAGATTTTGCATGGCTGGAGAATAACTGCCATTGTACTCTGGGGTAACCAAAATAAATGCGTCAGCTGCAAACATCCTTTCCGCCAAAGGCTTGTATTGTTCAGGTGTATTCTCTACAGAATTGAATACATTCTGCAATAAGGGTAAATTCCATTCACGTATATCGACGATGCCAACTTGGTGTTCGGTAATTGCTTCAATTTCTTGCTTTAAGTGTAGGGCCAAACGGAAGGTTACGCTGTTTTGTCGGGGGCTACCTGCGATTATTTCAATATTCATATACTACTAACAATTATTGGTGAATTTGGTTTATATTCTTGTATTAATCTTCGATAAGCACTCCCATTTTTCCCATTTGATAATCCCTGAATGCTTCCATGATTTCAGTTTGATTGTTCATCACAAATGGACCATGTGATGCAACTGGTTCATTTAAAGGCTCGCCTGTTCCCATCAGTAGCAAACAGTCTTCCAAAGCGTTGATATTGATTCCATCACCATCTTGATTTAAAACGGCCATGTGATTGGCTTTGACCAAAGAATTACTTGCATCGCTCGTTTCGCCCAAATTCACCAAGCCATTCAAAACATAGATAAATGCTTGATGAGTTTTTTCGAAAGGAATAAAATAAGTGGCTCCCGCTTTCATTTTTATGGTGAACATATTAATGGGAGATTGGGGTACAATTGGTCCTTTTAATCCAGCCAATGATCCTGCAATTACTTGAATAGTAGTTGCTTGATCTTCGCTAATCAATGTGGGCGTATCTTCTTTGGTAAGTGGTAAATAAACAGGTGCGTCCATTTTATTTTTTGCTGGCGAATTGATCCATAATTGAATCAACTCTTGCTTACTACCTAAGTCATGAATATCGGCTGGAGGTCTTTCGCTGTGAATCAGGCCCATACCAGCATTCATCCATTGTGTTCCACCAGCGTAAACAATATGATCGTTTCCTCTGCTATCGCGATGGTGTACACCACCTTCAAAAATAAAAGTAACTGGAGAAAATCCACGGTGAGGATGTGCGCCCACTCCAGCATTTTTAAGATCGGCATCTTTGGCTACATCAATTTTTGCATGATGCAATAATAAAAATGGATTCAACATATCTACATTGGCTGAAGGCAATGCCTGACGAATTGGGAAGCCACCCATATTCATGGGCTGTCCGTATTCTATCGATTGAATGGTTCTGTTTTTCATGATCAATTATTTGATTTGCATAGGAACTTCTATTAATAATAATTCTGCATCGGTACTTGCTTGAATGGCTAATTCGCCTGTTCCATCAATACCAAGTCCATCCCTTTCATTCAATTCAATACCATTGATGGTAACATCGCCTTTGATCAAGAAAGCGTAAACACCGTTTTCACTTTTGTGCAATGCATATGTTGTTGTAAAATCTTTGGATAAATTAGCAAGTGAAAACCATGCATCCTGGTTGATCCAAACAGCTTTATCATCATCTGGTGCAACAACTGTAAGTATTTGATTGATTCTATCTGCCGGGTTGAATGATTTTTGCTCGTATCGAGGTTCGATATTTTGGGTTTTAGGAAACACCCATATTTGCAAAAATTTTACTTCTTTGTTTTTATTCGCATTCATTTCGCTATGCGCTATTCCACTACCAGCACTCATGATCTGAACATCATGTTGACGAATAATTTCATTTCTTCCTGTACTATCACTGTGATGTAAATCTCCTTCCAATGGAATAGAAACAATTTCCATGTTATCATGAGGGTGTTTACCAAATCCCATTCCTGCTGCTACCGTATCGTCGTTTAAAACGCGAAGAGCGCCAAAATGCATTCTTGCCGGATCATGGTAATGACCAAAACTAAAACTATGGTAACTATTGAGCCATCCAAAACTATTGTGGCCCCTGGTTGCTGCTTTGTGTAAGATTGTATTCATAAGAATTGTTTTATATTAAATGTATATACACCTATTTAAGGTAAAAAAAACTTATTCGGTTCCGCGTAATTTTTCCAAGAGTTCATTGATCGTTGCTGCATCGGTCGATTTCATTACTATATTGGTTTCCATCAAGTCATTGATTTTTTCAGTTGTTGCCATTAAAATAGCAATGCCGCTTTGTGTTAAAGAAATCACGGTTTCTCTTTTATCGAAAGGAGAATCTGCCCGTTTTACCAATTTCTTAATCACCAAACGATCAATGATTCTTGGTACATTAGAACTTTTCTCAATCATTCTGCAACCAATATCTTTCACACACATTTGTTCTGGATGTTTGCCTTTTAAAATGCGCAGTACATTGTATTGTTCGTGTGTGAGCCCAAATTCTTTTAACTCATTGCTCATGATCGTTTTCAACCACCATGCTGTATACAAAATGTTTAAAGTGGCTTTATGCACTTCGCTCTTGAATTTACTGCTTTGTATGGCTTGTTCTAACTTCACTATGCAAATATACATGTATATACATGTAATTACCAAATAAAGTTTTTCCCGCTAAGAAAAGGGGTATCTTTTATCTCTTAATTCTTATCTTTTATCTTTAGTTTGTTCTTTTTTGCGCTGCACGCTCAGCCGCTTTGCGCCAATCTTCTAATCCAGCACAGTTGCTGAATTCTTTGTCGATCAACACATAATAGTTGGGGATATGCTCTTTGAACCATTTTTCTAAAGTAGATTGCTTCTTGTCTTCTAAAGCGCGTTGAGCAACGCGGTTATAATCTTCTTTAAGGTTTTCGCGATGAGGTTCTTTTTTTGATTTATAGTAGATGATTCTTACTACCCTGCCTTTACGTTCCTCATTATAAATTTGAGGCTGAGAGATTTCTCCTGGCTTCATGGTGCTGATTGGCTGAATCATGTCTTTGTCTAACATGTCTAAAGAAATAAAGGTAGAACCATCTCTTCCGGTAAATGCTCCTGCGCTAAACTTGCTACCTTCATCATCACTGTATTTAGATACTGCTTCTGCAAAACTCATTTTACCAATTTGAATATCTCTTCTTAAAGTATCTAATTTTTCTTTGGCTTCTTTGATTTCATCATCGGTTACCGGAGGAATTCGTAGAATATGACGCACAACAGCTTCATCACCCGAACGACTGATCATATAAATAATATGCAATCCGAATTTAGATTTGATCACATTCGAAATTTGACCTTCTTTTAATCGGAATGCGCCAGATAAAAAAGCGGGATCCCAAAACTTATCATTCCTATTCAATGTATATTGACCAGCATTTTCCTTTACGGCAGGATCCTCTGAATAATTTTTTGCCAATTGCTCAAATTTTTTCGGACCTAAAGCTTCAGCCTGTTTCTTGTAATCATACAACTGTTTAGAAACATATTCTTCTACGT
Organism: Sphingobacteriia bacterium; assembly: GCA_947456855.1. GTDB lineage: Bacteria > Bacteroidota > Bacteroidia > Chitinophagales > Chitinophagaceae > Sediminibacterium. The sequence goes on from CANGTR010000004.1 coordinate 65,051, forward strand.
CTTTATTGGCTTTTGGATGAATTACCAATTGACTTATTTCCACTTCACTTTCATAGAATGGCAAACTATCTTTTGGAATTTTAGTATAATACGCTTTTACTTCTGTTGGCGTAATTTTAATGCCATCGTCGATTTTGCGACGCATTTGTTCTGCTAATTTTTGCTCTTTAAAGGGCTCTCTAAAATCGTCTTTTAATTGATAAATAGATTTGCCGGCTATTTCCTCTAAAACATCTTTAGAACCATATTGCTGAATGGTTTGACGGATACGATTGTCTAATTCTCCTTCAATTTCATCTTCACTAACGGTTAATGAATCTTTATTGGCTTGTAACAACAATGCTTTTCTAATCAAAAATCCTTCGAGTACTTGGCACTCCGTTGGAATAATTGCATTCTCTTGCCCTTGGGATTGTCTTTTGGCATCGGCAATGGCATTGGTAATATCAGAACGCAAAATAATTTTATCGCCCACCTGACCTACAATTTTATCAGCCAATACTTTTTTAGATTGAGCAGTAAGTTCAGTAAACATACCCACAGCAATCAGAACAACTATTAGAGAAACTTGCTTCATCCGTTTAAATTTATACTTACCAAAATTAATCAATCAAGGCTTGCTTTTTAGCCAATTTACTGCTTTTAACAAAACATAAAGCCTCTAACCATGCCAGTTCAATTTATACAAAATGGCTTAGGTTAGAGGCTTTCAATAGGAATAATTATAAAGTACGTTTAACTTCTTCTTCTTCAAATGCCTCTACTATATCGCCCACTTTAATATCGTTGTAGTTCTTAATGGTTAAACCACACTCCATATTAGACGAAACTTCTTTAGCATCGTCTTTGAAACGCTTCAAGCTGCCCAACTCAGCACTTTGGCCTTCTCCTTTCGGATACTCCACAATACCATCACGGATGATCCTGATTTTAGAGTTACGGGCAATCTTACCATCGAGTACAAAACATCCTGCAACAGTAGCTTTGTCAAATTTATACACTTCTCTAATCTCCACGTTGGCAGTAATTTTCTCTTGGTATTTAGGTTCCAACATACCTTCCATCGCACTCTTAATTTCATCAATTGCTTGATAAATGATTGAGTACAATTTAATTTCAACACCCTCTGTTTCAGCTAGTTTATTGGCATTCATTGAAGGACGTACATTAAATCCAATAATGATTGCATCAGAAGCAGTTGCCAATAACACATCACTTTCAGAGATCTGTCCAACACCTTTCAATACTACTCTTACCGCAATTTCATCGGTAGATAATTTTTGTAATGAATCACTCAATGCCTCTACCGATCCATCCACATCTCCTTTGATAATGATATTGAGTTCTTTAAAATTACCCAATGCCAAACGTCGGCCAATCTCATCTAATGTAATATGCTTTCTAGCGCGCAATCCTTGCTCACGCAAGATTTGAGCTCGCTTCGTTGCTGTTTCTTTTGCTTCTGCTTCGTCTTCAAATACTTTGAATTTCTCCCCAGCTTGCGGTGCACCATTCAATCCCAATATCACTACTGGTGTAGATGGAGGTGCGATATCAATGCGTTGATTACGCTCATTAAACATCGCTTTCACACGACCAAAATGTTGGCCAGATACAATCAAATCTCCCTGATGCAATGTTCCATTCTGTACCAAAATAGTAGCTACATATCCACGACCCTTGTCTAAAGATGCTTCAATAATAGTTCCACTTCCTTCTCTGGTAGGGTTGGCTTTTACATCAAGAATATCTGCTTCTAACAATACTTTCTCTAACAATAAATCTACATTCAAACCTTGTTTGGCAGAGAGTTCCTGGGTTTGGTATTTACCACCCCATGCTTCTACCAAGATATTCATTTGAGATAATTGCTCGTATATTTTTTGCGGATTAGCTCCGTCTTTATCAATTTTATTCACTGCAAAAATCATCGGAACACCCGCTGCTTGTGCGTGACTAATGGCTTCTTTTGTTTGAGGCATTACAGCATCATCAGCAGCAACAACAATAATGGCTATATCGGTTACTTTGGCACCACGAGCACGCATAGCAGTAAAGGCTTCGTGACCTGGCGTATCTAAGAAAGTAATGGCCCTGCCGTTTGGTAGGGTTACTTCATAAGCACCGATATGCTGAGTAATACCGCCGGCTTCACCAGCAACTACATTTGCACTTCTAATATAATCGAGTAAAGAAGTTTTACCATGATCTACGTGACCCATGATGGTTACAATTGGTGGACGAGCAATCTGTGCTGCTTCATCTTCCTCTTCTTCTTCTTCATCCAATTCATCTACTTCTTCAACTCCAATGAATTCTACTTCAAATCCAAATTCACTAGATACCAATTCAATTACTTCCGCATCTAAACGTTGGTTGATTGATACCATGATACCGAGGTTCATACATTTACCAATGATGTCTGCAAAACTTACATCCATCAAATTGGCCAACTCACTCACGGTAACAAATTCTGTTACCTGCAATTTGTTGTCTTCTAAGCCCTCTTCGCCCATTGATTCTGCGGCTTCATCACGCTTAGCTCTTCTGTATTTTGCTTTAAGACTTTTACCTCTACCACCCGTTCCGGCAAGCTTGGCCTGCGTTTCACGGATTTTTTCTTGAATTGCTTTTTGATCGATTTCTTTGTCTTCTTGCTTCGGTGCATTTCTATCGTTGCGATTTCCACCACCACGATTTCCGCCACCGCGGTTGAATCCACCGCCGCCGCCTTGACCACCACGATTAAAACCGCCGCCGCCGCCACCTTGTGGGTTGTTGTTGCGTGCAGGAACAATCGGACGATTGGGACCAGATATTGGTTTACCATTTGCATCTTTAGCAATTGGTGTTGTTTGAATATTATCTCCTTTTTTGTCTACCGGAATACGTTTGCGCTTGCGTTTTTCGTCTCTGCCCATTGGCTTCGGACGAGTATCGCTATTGATCGGCAATTCTATCTTTCCTAAAATTTTAGGACCTTCTAATTTCTCGGCCCTGATATTTTCGATGGTAGGAGGAAGATCGGCTTCTGGTGCCGGAGCAATTACAGGAGGAGGCGTTGGCGCTACTTCTTTAGGTGCTGCAGTTTTAGAAGGCTTTGCTTTATCTGTTGCTTTTGCAGCAGGTTTTTCTGCTGAATTTTCATCGCTAGATGCCTTAGTAACTGGCTCGGTTTTTTTAGCCGATTTTTTAGGTCGGGTAGAAGAATCAATGGTTGATAAATCAATTTTATTGATCACTTTAGGCCCTTCTATTTCTGGTGCATCTATTTTCACTGCTGCTGAAACCTCAGCAGGTGCAGCTGGTGTTTCTTTTACTGCTTCAACTGGTTTTTCAACAACAGGAGCTGCAGGAACGGGTTCGGCGGCTTTCGCCTCTGCTTTAACTTCTTCTTTTGCTCCAGCTGGTGAAGCAGAATGGAATTTTTTATCGTCTTTCTTGAAACTGATTTCTTCTTCGTCTCTTTTTTTACGCGCTTCTGAATGAGCAACTTTTGGTATCTCTACCTGATCTGCTTTGTTCTTAGCAACTTTATCACTTTGGAACTCTGCCTGTAGGGCACGATACTGGTCTTCTTGAAGCTTTGCGGTGGGCTTCAAGTCGTCTTTTTTAAATCCTTTTTTCACTAGAAATTCAATCAGGGTATCCTGACCAATGTTGAATTCCTTAGCGGCTGCTAACAGTCTGGGTAATTTCAGTTCTGACATTCTTTGTTTTTAAGTCCATGGTCCATTCGATTAGCCCATGGAAATGGACTAGGTCCACAGGCTTTATCTTTTTGGCACCAATCAAAGCAGGGCTTTAATCCCCTGACAAAGATAGGTGCTTATTAGCTGCTTATTCTTCTCTATCAAATTCTTCTTGTAATACTTTTTGAACTTCCAAAATGGTTTCTTTTTCCAAATCGGTTCTTCTTTCTAATTCTTCCACGGTTAATTTCAAAATACTGGTTGCAGTATCGCAGCCAATCTTTTTAAATTCATCAATAATCCATGGTTCAATTTCATCACTAAATTCATCCAAATCAATATCAAATTCGTCGGTAATTTCTTCGTCTTCGCGATACACATCAATCTCATATCCGGTTAACTCACAGGCCAGCTTAATATTTACTCCTCTTCTTCCAATGGCTAAAGAAACCTGATCGGCTTTTAAATACACATTGGCTTGTTTTTTGTCGTTGTCTAACTCCATATAACTGATTTTTGCTGGAGTTAAAGAACGTTGAATTAACAACTGAGTATTGGTAGTGAAATTGATTACATCGATGTTCTCATTCTTCAATTCACGAACAATACCATGAATACGGCTTCCCTTCATTCCCACACAAGCACCTACTGGATCAATGCGATCGTCGTAAGATTCAACAGCCACTTTTGCACGATCTCCTGGATCACGTACAATTTTCTTGATAGCAATTAAGCCATCAAAAATTTCAGGAACTTCTATCTCTAATAATTTGGCTAAGAATAATGGACTTGTTCTTGACAAAACAATTACTGGTGAATTGTTTTTCATATCTACTCGTGCAATTACAGCACGAACATTTTCTCCTTTCTTAAAGTAATCTTGCGGAATCTGTTCTGTTTTAGGAAGAATCAATTCATTGCCTTCTTCATCCAATAACAAAACTTCTTTTTTCCAAACCTGGTAGACTTCCGCACTTAATACTTCACCAATTCTATCTTCATATTTCTTTACCAAAGCGCTTTTCTTCAAATCGCTGATACGGCTTGCCAGCGTTTGTTTTGCGGCAAGAATGGCCCTGCGACCAAAATCTAAAATATCTACTTCTTGGTACAATTCTTCACCCACTTCAAAATCGGGTTCTATTTTAGCAGCATCGGTATAAGCAATTTCCGCCAAAGGATCCATTACCTCTCCATCTTCCACAATCATTCTGCGGCGGATGATTTCCAAATCTCCTTTTTCGGCATTTACAATTACGTCGAAATTTTCATCGCTACCGAATTTTTTGCGAAGCAATGTTTTGAATACATCTTCTACCACTTTCATCATCGTAGGACGATCTATGCTTTCTGCGTCTTTGAATTCCTGAAACGCTTCTATCAAATTGATACTTGCCATAAAGCTGTTTTTTTTCTGCTAAAATTTAATTTGAACGATTGTTGATTGTATGTTTTCAAAAGGAATAACCAATTGCTCGGTGATTGCTTTTTTGCCTTTACCAGTTACTGTTTTTAAAATAATGTCTTCCGCCGCTACCGTTTCTAATTCACCTTCTTTTTGTGTTCCGTCGATCAGTTTTACTTCAATTGTTCTTCCAATATTTTTTAGATATTGTCTGTGCAATTTTAAAGGCTCATCAATACCAGGCGAAGAAACTTCCAAAGAAAAATCTCCTTCAGGGTAGATGGCAGCTTCTTCAATGAGTTTATACAATCTTCGATTGTAAGAAACGCATCTTTCAATTTTAATACCGTCGTCTCCATCCACAAAAACCTTGATATTATTCCCCGGTTTGATGGTTAAGGAAACCAAAAAATAAGCAGGCTCATCCGCCAAAATGCCTTGCAGCATTTGCTCAATTTTCGCCGTATTTGGATCTGTTGCCATATTAAAAAAGGAGAAGGGAACGATAGTCGTTCCCTTCTGTTGATTCTTTTGCTGCTGCAAATATACAAAAAGAAGGCTTTATCATCCAAATTTTTACCGTTCCTCCGATTTTAGGGCATTTTAACACCCATTTGCCACCATTTTGGTAATTTTGGGCTCTTATGTTTAAGATAATTCTGTGGGGCTTAATCATCTATATGGCTTACCGATTCATTTTTGAGTTTGTGGTGCCCGTAACAAAAACAGCCAATCAATTAAAGCGTAAAATGAACGAAATGCAACAAAATCAGGCATTTCAACAAGATCAGCAGGCGGCTTCCCCTGCTCCTGAAGCAAAATCTGCTCCTTCAGCCCCTAAAAGGGATGATTATATTGAGTTTGAAGAGGTTAAATAAGAGATAGGAGATATAAGATAAGAGATAGGAGATATAAGAGAAGAGATGGGAGTTATAAGAGAAGAGATGGGAGTTATAAATTAAGATCCAACACCGTTTGTGGTGCCAATAGGTGGATGGTTTGAAGCCCAGCCAATTTAGCGCCTTCAATATTTTTGATGGTATCGTCTATAAATAGGGTTTCGGCCGGATTGAGTTGCTGCTCTGCTATAATCTGTTGATAAGATTCTACATAAGGCTTTCTTAATCCTAGGGTTTGAGAATAATAAGCTTTGATAAAATGACCATTGAAATCTTTTCCCGGAAAAGCTTTGGAAAAATCTAGGATAAACTGATCGTAGTGAATTTCATTGGTGTTGGAAAATAAGAAAATATTGTATCGATCTTTAATTTCATTTAACCATGCAATTCTTTCTACAGGAAAATCAAGCAATAAGGCATTCCAAGCTGCCTGTATCTGTTGGTTGCTTAAATCGGTATTGCTTTCTTTTCTAAATGCCTCATAAAATTCAGCTGTACTCAGTTTTCCGGTTTCTAATAATTCAAACAAATCATTGGAATGATGTTGGTTGAACATGGCCTCGAATCGATCAACGCCTAATTCTTTAAAAGCCTGGTTGGTTAACTCAAAATTGATATTAAGAAATACTCCGCCTAAATCGAAGATGATGTTTTTGATTTGTTGCATGCAACAAATTTACGCCTTATGTAAATATGCAACAACTGATCCTATCATGCTTGATTGTTCTGGGTTATTAGAAGGAATGATTGAACAGTTATTTTTTGCTTGCTCAAATACATCTTTTAATGCAGGATAAAAATAATCCCATGCACCAACAATACTTCCACCAATAACAATGGCTTTGATACCACATTGATTGGACCAATGCAATAAAAAGATTCCCAAGGCTGTTCCAAATTCGGCAAATAAATTGATTGCTTCTTGCCCCTGATTATCTGCATGTTCTTTGATGGTTTTTACTCCATCTACTTGAACACCAGAACGCTCACAATATTGACTCAACAAGGCTTTTGAAGAAAAATAATCTTCGGCAACCCCTTCTTTATAAGGCCAATTGTAAAGCTCTCCATTATTGGGAATAGAAGAATCTATTAAACTCAACAATTGATAATTATTGATAAATGAAGATCCTAAACCAGAGCCCAAAGTAATAGCCATCATATTGATGCTTGCATCATGCAATTGCTGGTATTCACCCAAAGAAAAAGATAAGGCGTCGTTACAAAAAAAGATGGGGATATTGGTTTGTAATTCATTTGCAAGGGTTTCGCGAATATTCAAGCCATATAATTTTTCAAATTTTTTATTAGAGCCATCATATAATCCAATACCATTTTCATAATCAAATGCGCCCGGAAAAGCCAAGCATATTGCAGTAATCTTTTTTTCTTGCATGGATGCCGAACATTGCTTTATTAAATCAATGAGCACTTCAATAAAATTTTCAGCTTCAATTTCTGTATTGATTTTGGCACGAAAAGTATTTCCGACGATTTGCATAGAAGCTCCATCAATTGTTGATACCGATATGTGTGATCCGCCTATATCTGCTCCTATAAAAAAGGTATTGTTCATGTAAGAATATTTGAAATGAATTTGCTATTAATTGAATTAAAGCAACGGTAATCTATAAGTTTTATAAATAAATTGCAATTTTAGCTTTTTATTGGTTTAAAATGTAAGTTTAATCCTTCATCTTCGTTAATATCTTAAAAGCTTTTATGAAATATCTATTATTTGGTTTGTTAACTGCGTGTTTAATTGGCATTTTATCTTTTAAACCGATTGAAAAATTAGCCAATAAAAATGGGGAAGTTAAAGCCACTGCCGCTGGAATAAGCTTTATTGAAGGAGATTGGAAAAAAGCACTAGCAAAAGCCAAGGCAGAAAAAAAACTCATTTTTGTAGATGCTTACGCTACTTGGTGTGGGCCTTGTAAGAAATTACAAAAAGAAGTGTTTCCAGATGCTGCCGTAGGCAGTTTTTTCAATAAAAATTTTATCAATATTACCATTGATGTGGAAAAGGGTCAGGGTGTTGAATTTGCCCAAAAATATGGAGTTGAAGTACTACCAACATTATATATAACAGATGAGAATGGTAACCCGATAACTTATACAAAGGGTTATATGAGTGCATCCGATCTATTGAAGTTTGGCAAGTATGGCTTAGAAAAAGCAAGCAAAAAGTAAATTCTGTTTAGGAGAAGTCTATCTCATTTGCAACTTCTCTCATTTTTCATTATTTTCGCCCTCCTTTAAGAACAGCGTTGTTCTTCGGGCCTATAGCTCAGTTGGTTAGAGCATCCCGACCTAGTCGGGAGGGTCCCTATGATCGTTCTCTGTTTCGGGCCTATAGCTCAGTTGGTTAGAGCACCTGACTCATAATCAGGGGGTCCCTGGATCATGCCCAGGTGGGCCCACAGCCGAAAGGCAAGATTTTCAAGGGTTTATGCTGTTAAAAGCATAGACCCTTTTTGTTTGGGATAAGTTCTGGCCAAGTTTTGGCTTTGCTCCTAAACCCCAATTTCAATTTCTTGTTTTTG